>JACPSA010000115.1 GCA_016193545.1 Chloroflexota bacterium | reverse complement strand
GTCTTCCTCCAGGTTAGCCGAGGCCGCCAGAATCTGCTTGGCCAGTTCGGAGTCGATTTCGACATTACCCAGTGGTGTCTTCCAGGTGCCCTCGGTCATAATACTGAAGGGTTTGCCCTGGCCGGTGTGATTGGGACCCAAGATGACAAAGGTATCCTTGAGTTTGATTCGGGAGATAGCGTCCCCGACTACCGGGCCCGAATAGGGATAGCCGGCATGAGGCGAGAGAAGGCCGATGACCTCTTCTTTCACCGCCTCTTCGTCAACCAACTCTTTAATCATCGACCTGAGTTGGTCAGACGATTCGGGATAGAACTGTCCGGCGACCGCCGGTTTTCTAATCATCAACCGCACCCCCTTTAGCCGCTACCCTGAAGTTAAGTTCGGCGCCACAGAACCGGCACTTCGAACCTTCCAGACCTACTACGCTGGTTTGATAGCCAATCCTTTCCACAATCAGCTTACCGCAGGAGTAACAAAAGGTATTTTCATTCTGGTGCCCGGGAACATTACCGGTATAGATAAACTTAAGGCCAGCCTTCCGCCCGATGTCACAGGCACGCTCCAGGATAGATAGCGGCGTGGGGGGTAAGTGAGTCAGATGGTACTGGGGATAGAACCTGGTGACATGCCACGGCGTTAGCTCGCCCAGCTCATCCTTTATCCAGTGAGCAATACCCTCAAGCTGCTGGTCGTCATCATTCATAGTGGGGATGATATTGGTCACCACCTCGACATGCATCTGCCACCTGGTTTTTGCCCGTTTGGTAATTTCAAGTATCTCCCGCCAGTGCGGCACCTTAGCCAAATCACGGTAAAATGAATCAGAAAAGCCTTTAACATCGACACGCCAGGCGTCCAGATAAGGGCCGATAATATCCATCGCCTCCGGAGACTGGTAGCCATTAGTCACATAGACCGTATACAGGTGGTTCTTTTTAGCCAGCCGAGCTGAGTCGAGGGTGTATTCAAACCAGATGCTGGGTTCATTATATGTCCAGGCGATACCCTGACACCGGGAGCGTTGTGCCATGGCTACGGCCGCCTGCGGAGGCATCTCCTGACAGCCCCGCTGGTCTGTTTTGCCATCAGCCATGGAGATTTCCCAGTTCTGGCAGTGCTGGCAGTGGAAGTTACAACCGAGCGTACCCAGGGAAAAAACCGAACTGCCCGGGAAAAAGTGGAACAATGGCTTCTTTTCCACAGGGTCGACCGCCACCGATGAAACCAGCGCGTAATTGATATTATACAGAGTCCCATCCTGATTCTGGTACATGCCGCAGACACCGAACTTGTCCGGAGCTATTTTGCAGCGCCACTGGCAGGTCTGACACTGGACCCTGGAGTCCGGCAGTTTTTCGTAAAGCATTGCCTCACGCATTGCTATCTCCCACAACTACGCCTTGACCTTAATTATAACACTCAGGCGCCGCCAATTATAGCTGGCAAATTTTGGCGACATGAAATATCGTTAGAGTTAGGAAACGGAACTAACCTTGAACGGAACGTGCGGTGTGTGACTTTCGAACCGGCTTATTGGCAAGTCCAAAAAATACAGAGCCAAAAGCAGTGAGGACAGTTATGATAGTGAACGCCAAGCGATAGTTCCCGTACACATCGGCAAGCCAGCCCGCAAAGATAGGAGCACTTACCTGTGCCGAGGTCGAAAATATGTTAGAAATCCCCAGAATAAGCCCTATGGACTTACGCCCGAAATACTCCGCACGGATGGCATTCTGCGTGACACCTCTGATACCCCACGCTAAGCCATGGAACACGGTAAACAGAAAGACCTGTGCCATACTGGTAGCGTAGGTTAGCATGATAAGCCCGATGCTGTGGGATAGCATACATGCCACAAGTAACACCCTTTTGTTAACCCGGTCGGCAAGAAATCCGCCAAGCACCCTGCCGACAAGCGAGAACACCGACAATAGCGCAACGACGCCGCCAGCAGCCTCCAAAGATATTCCTAGCTGTTTGACAAGGTGAGGTGCCAGATGAAGAGAAACCGCAGACACTGTCACAAGAGCTAAGGCATGTCCCGCTACAATGAACCAGAAAGTGCGGGACTTCAGAGCCTCTCTCGCAGAAAAGTCTTCTTGAGCCTCGCCCTGTGGGACTGGTTCAGTCGCCATATGTTCCGGCACATTCTCTTTGGACGAAACCGGGCGGTCACCGTCCGGCAGGTAACCATATTGCTCCGGCTTATGGCGCACCAATAGCGCCAAGGGAATACCGATGAGCCAGATAATAAAACCGGAGGCGAGGGCGGTAACGCGCCATCCCTGAGTAGTCACACTCCATGCGATTGCTGGCACAATAAATCCACCTAATGCTCCTCCCGCCAGAGATATACCCAGAGCCAGGCTACGTTTCCGGACAAACCAGTTGAATATGGCCACCATGAAAGAAAGGTTGCCGCAAAAGCCTGACCCCAGAGATAGCACGAGAAAAGCAGCAAAAAATGCCACAATGGACTGGACCGTACTCAATAGGATAAACCCAGCACCGAACAAGACTACACCAAGTACCACTACACGCCGGGGCCCAAAATGGTCGGAAATCCATCCCTGAAGAGGGTCAAGGATTCCGCTTTCAACGTGTCCCAGAGAATAGCCTGAACTTAGCAGAGCACGGCTCCAGCCAAACTCCGCCTGAAGCGGCAGGAAATAGACAGTAAAACCATAATTCAGTAAACCCAGGCTCAACGAATGTATGACGCAGGAAGAGAGGACAATCCACCAGCCAAAGAAGACTCTTTGGACCCGTCTGCGCATAAAGGTTAAACCATTTAGCATAAGTAATACATTCAGCTGCAGCCAATATCAGCGGCTTATGTTACCAGGTGCACAGAACATGGGAAATATCTGCCCATCCTGCATTATGAGTAGACAACCAAAAGGTCAATCGGCAGCCATTATACCATAGCTTATCCGTTCGAATTATCTGCCCGCAGCACCAAACGGGAATTGCTAAGCGACTTCGACCGGCGCGATTTGACGAAATAAAGGAAGGCTACACTCGGAGACTCAGCGGACTAAGACACAATCTTTGACACGAACATCCATTATCGAACCATCGTATTTACCCCGTACCGTCACCGTCTGCCCGGCAGTCAACCCGGTCAGCTCAGATGCGGACTTTCGGTCAAACGTGCAGCGTACATTCTGCACCCTGGTTTTCTCAGCACTATTGAGAGCAACATAGTAAACGTCAAGAAACTCTTTCACTTCTACTTTATCCACCACCCCAGTCAAGTTAACAGTCTTACCTGTCAGATGGGCATTGGCGGCTACCCCCCCCGTCTCATAGGCCGAAAACAACTCTTCAACGGTTAAATCGATTGGGGGTGATGGTGGTTGAGGTTCAGGGACGACCTCATGTTTAGCCTCCATCACCGGTACTGGAATCGGGTCAGGTTCCAGCTTCACCGCGGCGGCAGGCGATAAAGCAGGTTCAGACTTAAGCTCCGCTACCGGAGCCGACTCCAACACTGGCCTGGTTTCCGGCTCCGGTGACCGCCCGGGTTCCGGTTTAATTACCGGCACCAAGGCAGGCTTAGTTTTCGGCTCAGGTCGGGCTTTAGATACGGGCACTATCGGTACAGTACGAGCAGGTGGAGGAGAAACCCCAACCTCCTCTTCTTCCGGCGGCTCTGACTCCGGAGGTTTCTTCCCTTTCAGCAGCCGATAGTTCTGAGGCAATTTTTTAAAAGACTTGGATAGTAACGGATAGCCACAATACTGGCAGGCCCAATCTTCGGTTCTGGCTGTCTCCCGCCCGCAATTAGGACAGACTGGCATTAAACACCTCTATCTCAAAGTATTACATCGAACCCGCAGTTTGTCAATACAAAATAGCCGCACTCTATATCCTTTTTCAACACCATTAAATGCACCAGTATTCACCTAAAGGCTCTTGGCCCAGGCCACGGCGTTACGAAATAAGGCCAGTCCGTCCCCATACTCTCTAGCACCCTGCCTGGTCCACTGCGGGTGCTGAGTACCCCGAATGTGACGTTCCGGGTGCGGCATCAAGCCAAAAATCCGCCCCGAACCATCACAAATACCGGCAATATTGCCGGTGGAACCATTGGGATTAGCGGGATAGCCGACGTTAGTATTACCCTGTTCATCGGCATAGTAAAGCGCAATATTCACATCGGCTAAAGCACCGGGTAGAGCCACGACCTTACCCTCGCCATGAGCTACCGGCAAATACAGTCTATCAATCCCTCTGGTGAAGACGCAAGGGCTTTTCTGGTTCACCGCCAGGTACACCCAGCGACACTCGAACTTCCCCGAATCATTGGTCGCCAGAGTCAACTGCGGCTGAGCACCGCCGGATAACTCCGGCAAAAAACCAGCCTTCACCAGCGCCTGAAAGCCGTTGCAAATCCCCAAAATAAGCTTACCATCTTCAATAAACCGCAGTATATCTTCGCCAAGCTTCAGTCTCAGTTCATTGGCCAGCACCTTGCCGGCGGCAACATCGTCGCCATAGGTAAAACCGCCGGGAATAACCATTATCTGGTAATCCGCCAGTTGCTCTTCATGACGAATCAACTGGTTGACATGAACTAAAGATACGGCGGCTCCCGCCTGCTGAAAAGCAAACATAGTTTCAGCATCGCAGTTTGTTCCCGGGGCTCGTAGTATAAGTGTTCTTACAGCCATCAAACTCTTTTAACCCCTCACCCTTTGTCCCTCTCATCTTGCCAAGGGGAGAGGGAAACGGTTTTTCTTAAGAGGGACTTCGTCCCTCTTTAACGCCCTATAGTTATAGAGAAATAGGCGAAGGTGCCTCATAAGTTATGACGTAGACCGCAGAAGTCTTTGCCGCCTGACCACCAAGGGAAGGAGTAACACTTATGATTATCGCACCATTGGTTTGAAGCACCTCCAAGAATTCATTAATCCTATTAGTATCCTTCCTCTCGTCAAACTTACCTCCCGTAGATTCAAAAGTAACGAGTTGAACAAATTTTGGCAATAGTACCTCCTTTCAAACCTACCACCTCAAAGGTTTCTGCCAGGCTTCCTTTAAATCAGCCAGGGAAACAGCGACAACCTTGCTGCCGTCCCGCCCGTATATTTCCAGTACCTCATCCTCAGTAACCCGACCAATTACTGCCAAGTCGACAAGGCTCTTCGAGCTGGTGCCTTTCATTACTTTCTCAAACGCTTTCTGGTTCTCCGCAGCTACTTCCACCAGGAAACGACTGTTTGATTCGGAGAAGAGGATAAAGTCCTCACGGTCTATCGGCTCACCCAGTGGCACCGCCTTCAACTGAATTTTAACACCCAGCCCGCCGGCAAAAGCCATCTCGGCAACAGCCACCCCGATACCACCCTCGCTACAGTCATGACAGGCCTTGACCAGGCCTTTCTCCGTGGCCGTGCTTAGCTTATCCATCAACTCTTTTGCCCGGCGCGGATTTACTTTAGGGACATCGTTGCCAACAAAACCTTTAAGTTTCAAATATTCAGAGCCACCCAGCTCATTCTGGGTACTGCCGACAATATAGACCAGGTCGCCGGCCTGTTTGAAGTCCATCGATATGGCGCAATTAACATCTTCTATAACACTGATTGCCGAGATAAGCAAGGTATGCGGGATAGAGATAATCTCATCGTCGATTTGAAACTCATTGTAGAGGCTATCCTTCCCCGAAATAAACGGCGCCTGATAGACAGTAGCCATATCGTAACACGCCTGAGCGGCACGGACTAAAGCCCCCAGCATATCTGGCCGGTCAGTATTGCCCCAGCAGAAATTATCCAGCAAGGCTACTTTACCCAGGTTACCACCAACGGCAACAATCTGCCGCAGCACTTCATCAATAGCCGATGCTGCCATCCAGTATGGGTCAATCTGGCCGTATTTGGGGTTAATACCATTGGCGACAATAGCCCCCTTTTCAGAATCCAGCAGCGGCCGGATAATGGCGGCATCACCGGGCCCATCATTATTCTTCCCCACCAGAGGCTTTAGGACACTGCCCCCCTGCACCTCATGGTCATACTGGCGGATAACCCACTCTTTGCTGCACACATCCCAGGAGCCAAGAATCGACAGCAGAGCACCAGTCAAATCCGGAGAACTGGCAAAATCAGGCTCGGTATATCTCGGTGGCTGCCACACCGCCTCTCTCTGCAACTGGGGCCGACCCTCATGCAAGAATTCCAAACTCAGGTCACCCACCAGGTTGCCCTGATAAAGAAGCCTGAGCCGGCGGTCATCATTAAACTCACCAATGACGGCCGCGTCAACATCTTCACTGGCAAAAAGAGTCATCAATTCGGCAACGCATTCCGGCGGGACCGCCAGCACCATGCGCTCTTGAGATTCAGAGACCCATATTTCCGAATAGGATAGCCCGGCATATTTCAGCGGGACCTTATCTAGGTAGACAGAGACCCCTGTTTCGGCAGCCATCTCACCAACCGCCGAGGAAAGCCCACCACCACCACAATCAGTTATTCGGCGATACAGTCCGCGGTCTCTAGCCTGCAGCAGAATATCAATCACCTTCTTCTCGACAATAGCATTACCAACCTGGACCGAGCTATAAGAAACGGCGCTGGACTCTTCAGTAAGCTGCTCGGAAGCAAAGGTGACACCATGAATGCCATCACGCCCGGTCCTGCCTCCGACCACTACCACTAAGTCGCCCGGCTTTTGCTGTCCCCGTTTAGCCAGCTTCCCCGGCAATAAACCCAGTGTTCCGCAGAAGACCAGCGGATTAGCCAGATAACGCTCATCGAAGAGTATTGCCCCGTTAAGGGTAGGAATTCCCAGACGGTTGCCATAGTCGGCGACACCGGCCCGAACGCCTTTAAAGATACGGCGCGGATGTAAAACACCCCTAGGTACCTTCTCATAGGGGAAGTCAGGAGGAGCGAAACAGAAGACATCGGTATTCAATATTGGCCTGGCACCCAACCCCGTACCCAACGGGTCGCGCACCACACCGCCGATGCCAGTTGAGGCGCCGCCATAAGGCTCAACCGCCGAGGGATGATTATGAGTCTCCACCTTAAAACACAACGCCCAGTGACCATCAAAATCAATGACCCCGGCATTATCCTCAAAGACGGAAAGACACCACGGTTTAGCCAGCTCATTGGTCGCCTTAACGATAGTGCTCTTGAGCAAGTTGTTAATAGTCTTCCCACCGAAAGAGATTTTAGCCTTAAAGGTCTTGTGGACACAGTGTTCGGACCAGGTTTGCGCCAGAGTCTCCAACTCCACATCAAAGGGGTTGCGTCCCTGCTGGCGGAAATAGGCAATAATTGCCTTAAACTCATCTTCATTAAAGCCGAACTGCTGCCTGACCGATAGAAGGCTAACCCTATCCTGTCCCAGAATATCTATTTGATTTAACCTGAATCGATACTGAGGATTTTGGGGGAAGCCGATTTCCCCGGGTCTGACGACATGCTGGATAATAGGGTTTACCAGAAGTCGATTACAGATAACCTCAAGCTGCTTTTCATCCAGACGCCCCTGGAGCAGATAGCGCTTGGCTGTTTTCACCGCCCTGACACCACTAACTCCCAAATCACGAATCGCTTTGCCGATAGTAGCTTCAACCGGGTCGGTGACACCGGCATTGTAAGTAACCTCGACGGTATGGTAATCAGTATCCACCTCACCGGCAACGGAAAAAACAGACTCACAATGATAGTGCTGGGTCACCGGGTCAGCCAGCAGACCCCGGCAGATTAAGTCCAGCTCATCTGACGGCAGGTCGGCATCCAGCCAGTAGACATCAACAACACCAACTTTGGTAATGGTGGTGATACCCAAGTCATGCATATCTCTCACCAGACCGAGCCCTCTGGCATCCGGCAGGTGACTCTTCAAGCTAACTTCCACTCGATGCATTAAACGATAACCCTTAAACCAGGCAGATACTATTAGAGGGGCTAATGCCCCTCTCCAGATACGAATATTCTATTCGAACTTGGTCTATGATTATGCCATGTCGTCAACAACTGAGTCATAATCTAGTTATAATATAACACACCATCACTGGTTTGTATACCAGCCACAACCGGAGGCAGCGTTTTCTTTTGGTTGATAACAACCTATCCCCTGACCCCTTCCCTTTCAAGGGAAGGGGAGTAAAAGAAGAGGGAGGGGGCGAAGCCCCCTCTCCAAAATCTCTTCCCCCCCTCCAAGAATGGAGAGGGGGTTAGGGGGTGAGGTTGAAGGCGAGTTTGAGTAATCAACCAAAATAGAACGTCATCTAACCGGACAGGCTACCGGAATCTACTTACCGGCGACAACCTTCCCGGCCAGCATATACATGATGATATAGACAATGAAACGGTACGTGGCTATAGAGTTGGGAGGTATGCAGATGAAAGATAGTCCATTGAAGCCGTTTCTACCGACCTCAAAAGATAACTTCAATATTTCGTAGTCGGTCATGCCGATTGGGTCGGCCAGTATCCCCAGTGCTTCACTACCGAGGACATCCATGTCATAATGAACGTAGACCGCCTCTGCTCCATCGTGAGCATAGTGGAGGTCACGGCAAACCCCTTCAATACCTATTTCCCTTAGCTTCCACATCGGATACCAGTGTGTCCCCTTCTTGAGAAAGTCCCTGACCCGGTCTTTGTCTTCGAGCATACCCCGCTCACCAATCTCGACCAGGTTCTTCTGGAGCATGTTACGATGAACTTCATACATCTTTGCTTTCCAGTTGGATGCCCCGGCAATTCTGGGATCCCCGGTCAGCCGGTCGATTTTGCCGATATCCCAGTGCGTGTCAATACTGACGACACCAACATTTCCTTTAGTCCTCTCCGCAATTGGTTTAGCGATGGCATACGAGCTACAGGGAGAGTTGTTCCCAAGCACTATCGGGATAGCACCGGCATCAAGAGCCTGGTTGACCTTTAATTCGACAGCGCGTTGGGCATTGAGAATGTTGTCCGGAGTCAGTCCGTGACGGAGCTCTGACGGCAACTCGGCATCTCCAAAATCGACCAGTTTCAGACGCTTAAATATTTCCAGGTCGAATTCCTGGACATACCCGGAGCTGTACCTGACCGATTGCTGCCTGACCCTCTTCGCCACCGAGCGCCAATCGTCCGTAGGTATCCCATAGTACATATCCGATTCAGTAGCCATATAGGTACTACCAATAATAACCGCATCGGCACCTTTCAGCTTCTTAGCATCGGTAATGTACGGCTGTCCCATAAATGTGGGCGTATCAGATGTAATCATAGGGAAATCTCCTGAAGAGGGAGCTTGCCATTCCGGATACAGCATGACCACACCTCCTATTTCATTCGCCAGACTATTACAAGTAATAATAATATCATTATCTTCCTTATTCCGCATATACAAGAAAATGGACTGGCGGTCCAAGCCACCAGCTCATTATTGAAATCAGGAGACAGAGCGTCAGGTTAAATCTTCTCCAGGACCCAGTGGCTGCGGAAGACCCATTTATGCGGGGGTACACCCTCTTGATAAGGAGAAGCACCGCCGGGAATGGGCTTAGGGACCACCTTCAAGCCGCATTGTTTCTTTAGAGCCGCCCACATAATGTGATGAGACGGCCCCGGGATGATATGCCCTTCTTTCCCCAGCTTGGCCGGGCAGTCGGTCAGAGTGAGGTTAGTCATGCTGCGCTTCAATTCGTAGGGCCCTATGGGTTCGATAGTCTCCTCAGCATAACCCATATCCTCAAAATACCTGGCCAGGCGTTGCAGAAGCGCCATAGGTTCGGTCTCATTAATTCCCTGTTCCTTCTGGATTTCGTCAAAGACAATCTCTGAAGTTCGCTCCAGGATAGCTTCTCCGGTTTCCCTCGGCAGCATCTCAGAGATAGCCCGCCATATCCCGTACATATAGTGATTGGCGAACTGGCCATTCCAGACCTGCATCTTCATGTCAACTCCCCTCCTTTTTATTTTTATTCCGTGCTAGTTTTCTACATCTTTTTGGGGAATTTGTCAATTTGGCCGAGTTTTAATTAATCATGGAAAACTGGCCAAAAACGCACGGAGCTAACCGGCAACACAGACCAAGATATCAAAGAATGCAATGAATACCGACCTGGTGAGAGAAACCTGCTCTCACATCTCTTGAGAACTAGAGATTTAACTGGAGGGATTTGAAACGATGTTTTGATTAACAGGAGGAAGGAATGTAAGTATTGAAGAGATAATACCGATACCAAGTCCTAGCGCAGTAGCTCGGTCACCACCGTATTTATCTCCCGGCCGTCTGCTCTGCCTTTAAGATGAGCAATTAACTTAGGCATCACCTTGCCTTTATCGGCAGGTCCCTGTGCGCCTACTTCCGCAATAATCAGGCGGGCTTCAGTCATAATCTCATCCCGTGTCATCTGTTGAGGCAAATACTCATGGAGTACCGTCATTTCTGCCTCTTCCTGAGCCACCAGGTCAGGTCGATTTCCCTGTTTGAAGGCGTCGATACTCTCCTGATGCTGCCTGACTTCCTTGGCAATAATGCCGAGAATGTCACTGTCTTCCAGAGTCGCTAGCCGGGCAATTTCGGCGTTATGCACAGAGGATAACACTAGGCGAATAATGGACCGCCTGACCTTATCCCCGCTCCTCATCGCCTGCTTAAGGTCATTGTCCAGTCTTACCTTTAAATTTGCTTCCACCTTAACCTGCAACTAAAATAGCTTTACTTAGCCGCTACTCGCGTAGCTTTACGTCTCCTGGCCGCTTCCTTCCGCTTACGCTTGACGCTGGGTTTCTCAAAGTATTCACGGTGACGTATCTCGGATAGAATGCCAGACTGTTGCACCCTCCGGTTAAACCGCTTGAGCAAACTCTCAAAGCTCTCGTTATTACCTGCGAACACACCAGTCAATTAGCCTCAACCCTCCTTCTTACTTAGCGACGACAATTGATTCTTAGCCTGAATAGACAATAACACCAGCCTCATTGTAGCCAGCTTAAGGCACTTCTGTCAAGAAATCGGCAACGATGACATCGGGACGAACTTCCAGGCTATTTATCTAAGCAGTGCCATTGTACAATCTTCCGTCTCAACCGTCAAGCAATTTGACATTTGCCACTTGGCGAATTACAATCGGGGCTGTGGTCAGCAATTACCGAGGTCACCTCGGTGGAATAATCAAGCAACAAAGGGTTTCTCTATACCTGACACTACAAGAGATAGCCGCCAAATCAGGTGTATCGGCATCACATCTTGGCCGCATCGAGAGGGGGGAGCGCTTCCCCTCAGCCCACATTCTGCAGAGAATCGCCAAGCCCCTGGGTTTTGAGGAAGATGAACTCTTTACCTTAGCCGGATACCTGTCCCCTCAATCTCCTATGGTCGCTGAGAAAAGCCCGGCCTACGGCGGCGACCGACTGGACCCGTATGTCGCCAGGGTATTAGCTCAGGAGCCAGTCGACACACAACGTGCCGTTATCGGCATCCTGGCGATTTTAAAGAGTATTGCCAAAAGCATAAGTTGATAAACACTTCAAAGAGAGCACCGCATGAATGACAAACCTGAAAGTCGAAAGGAACTATCAACAACAGCCTTGGCTAAAGCGCTGAAAAAGAATGCCCAGGATGTATTTGAGCAATTAGCCCACGTGGGACTAATAGTAAGGACTGATAATACTTGGCAATTGACAGCTACTGGCAAATTGAAGGGTGGCCTCTACAGGGAGCACGAAAAATATGGTACGTATATCGTCTGGCCTGAGTCTATCGTTGTCGAACTTGATAGCACCGGTGAAGATGTTGGACAGAAGCTTCTCACGGCGACTGCAATCGGAAAGATTTTCGAAGTACCAGTAACAAGGATAAACTTGATTCTGTCTGAACTTGGCTGGATAACAAAGTATATCAAGGGTTGGCAAATAACAGAACTCGGGAAGAGACTGGGCGGCATACAATCCGAGGATAAAGTCTCTGGAACCCCATACGTCCGCTGGCATGGGAGCATCGTGAACAATAGGATTTTGGTTAATAGTATTCGTGAATCTAGAGGCGAGGTGTCCACCCACGTTGAAGACAAGCCCCAGAATATCGCCCCGAACGACTTACAGTTCAGAGAGAAATTCGAAGCAAAACTGAGGGCTAAGGACGGACATTACGTGAGGTCAAAGGCAGAAATAATAATTGATAACTGGCTGTACGACTCCAAAATTACCCATGCTTATGAGAGAAAGCTACCTATCGAAGAAGAGCAATACTGCGATTTTTTCATCAACAATGGCAACGGTAAAGGAGTCTATATTGAATACTGGGGCTACGAATCTGATTCTAAATACCTCTCACGAAAAGAGAGAAAGATTGAAACCTACAAAAAGTATGGTCTTCAACTAATTGAGCTTTCTGACAAAGAAGTATCAAGCCTCGACGACGTACTTCCGAAGAAGCTTCTGAAATTCGGCATCCCCATAGAATAGCCCCTCTTTGTTTCTTCACTAATCAATCAGTGGTCATCTCTTTTCTTCTTAACAGCCCTAGGTATAAACAGCCACTACCACCGCCTCTCTGGCATTATGTTCATCGAAGAAGACAACCGTCACTTTCCTGCCCAGAGCCATTTCGGCCGCCGGTATATTCCGAGCCACGGCAATACCTTCCAGGTAAACCTTATTGCTGCCAGCGAGCTGCACCGTGGCGGTATAGTCGCCGGAATTAAAACTCTTCAGCACCCCTTTCCTCACAGTCATGCTACCCTTGCGCCTCCATCTGATATTTTAACCCTATCCCTTTATCCCTTCCCCTTAAACAAGGGGAAGGGAATGTGATTATGCAAGAGAGGCGTCGCCTCTCTTAAACTCTCCCTCCTGCTTCGCTTATACTGCCCCCAATACCAGCCGTTGTTCGTATTCCCCGCGGAGAGGCTGATAAACCGAGGTTATCCCTAACACTCTTTTCTTCTCAGCACTGAGCCCGGCCTGGCTGTCCGTTATGTCAATAACATCATATAACTGCTGACCGCAATTAAACGGGATGCGAATAGTACCACCGCCCGATTCTATCACAGCTTTTCTCAGATAAGCCTCTCCTCTCTGCTCAGCCTTAGCCACGGTATCGATATTCCTGTCTTCCATCAGATTCAGCCGGTCATAGAGGCTGGCTATCTGACTCCAGGCAAAGGTATCTTTGAGTATCTTCTCATCCCCCACCGGGTCATAGCCTTCGACCTGGACCCGATTAAGCCTCCAGGCTCCCCGACGGTATCTACCATCAAAGATGGTATGGGCCGGCCCGTAAGAATAGACCGAGGCATCAGAGGACTGGGGATTGACCAGATAGGCTTTGTTACCCTCGACAAAGAGAACATCAGGGACAAAGGAGAGCAATTTTCTGACGATAATATCGCCGCGGTTATCCGAGTGAATGGCAAAATCAGGATAGTAGCCGGTAATAACCGAAGACTGGGACTTTACCTCAAGCGTTAAGCCAACCCGTGCCAGAATGAACTCAAGGATTTGCTTGACACTCATTTCACTGGAAGCTTTATTCCAGCGGAACTGGTGCCTGGCTATCCAGACATCTACCGCTCCCCATCCATCCCGGGCCTGGAGAAAAAGGCTGGCCTTACCCCCGGAACTGACATATTCGCAGGCTTCCAGGGTAAGGGTCTGCCCCGAGCTAACCTCATTCCCCTGAGAGGTAACATAGCCCGGACTGACCGCTAACTGGCAGCCAATAGACATAGGTGACGGCAATGAGGCATAACGGCCGTCATCGTTCCTGAGTTCGACAGTCAATTTCCCCTGATTTTGACCGGTCTCCTGCCTCAAAGAAACGACATCCACAGTTAAATCCAGGCTTTGTTCCAGCAGACTGGCACGCCAGACACCAAAAGGAGTAGATAGCCAGCCATAATCACCGTAGTGAGCCATTGCGATGCCATACCCGCTGGACAGGTCAAAAGGCACCGGTTCATGCCACAGGCTATCCAGAAACTTAGCGCCGGGCACAGAGTAAGACCAGAAGGGGCGATTGTAGGATTCGGTGCCGGCAAAGCTCTCGACATAAAAGCAGCGGCAGACATCCGGCTTATCCATGAAGGCTCGATGGTATTCAAAGTCGCCCTCCGAGGGGGCCGAAGCAAACTCCTTAAGGGCTGACCAGGTGCCAGCGGTAACATCGCCACCATCACCGTATATCAGGCTCCACAGCTTAAAGTTACCAGCCGTATCCTTCCCGGTAACAACCAGATTCCAGTCGGCATCATAGACAACGGCGACACCGGAGAGGTTACCCGTAGTCTTATCCCAGGCAGATTTAGACTGCCAGCTACCACCGACACGCTTTTTCACATAGAGTGTAAACTGGTCGGCAAAGAAGATAGCTAAATCACCATTGGGTTTATAAGCCGCCGCCAGTCCATAGATAGCGGTGGTAGGAGAATAGTCGATAAGCTCGGAGCTACCCCAGTTAACACCGTAGTCGGTGCTTTTAATACACCGGATTTCCCGGCTGGAGTTTATCCAGAAAATAGACACCTCGGCCCCCAGAGAAGCCGCCGCCACAACGACACAGTTATACTGGTTAGTGTAAGTCCAAGTACTGAAATCCGATGAAGGGCCCGGGTTAGCTACTCTCTGTCGATAGAGCTTTCTGCCATCAGCCGGCGGGGTTATCCTGGCCCGGATGAGAGAGCCGTCGCCGGGCATGGTCATGGCATGAAAGTAGTCGTCCTCCGTGCCGTTATATAGCCTCTCCCAGTCAAGCCTAACCACGCCGGCAACCCGGTTAGTTGCTTCCACTTTCACATAGGGGCTATGACTGGCTCCTTTTTGAGCCGCCAGTAATGTTGCTGTTAGACTTCTCATCGCCTCATTAAGGTCCGTAGTCGGTTGATTTGGATACCACCGGGTAGTAGGGTTTATAGAGGGCACGAACTCTGACTCTGTTTCTTCTGCCCAGCCTTTTCAGCTCATCTTTAAAGTAATCGAGCTTACCTTTACCCCAGTCAAGAAACTCAGCCGGAGTGGCACTACCGCCGACACTAACCCGGTTGACGGCATAGACCGCCCACTCGACGGCGGCATAACCACAGGCACCGGCAGCAATTAAGTCCTCATACTTGGCGGGAATGGTAGAAGTGGTAGCATCCAGCGTATGGAGCTTGCCATAGTAGATATAAGCATTGGAACCATCGGGCACCTCATCGCCAAGGAGAGTCAGGGTATCCGCCCACAGGCTGAAACGCTGGTATTTTCTGGGAAACTTGTCTACCGGGTACTCCACGGCTTCGACCATAATACGGTCGGTTATAGTGGCTATAGCCAGTTCCCTTGAGCCTGAAGTAGTAGCTTTAACTGCCTTCTGCTCATAAGGAGCCGCCTCTGAAAAGTCTTTGACAGCGTGAGCAATATGCCGGTCGAGTTCATTACTGGTCCAACGGTAGTTAGACGCATCCTCATCGTGCAGGTCACGCCTGACGATAGTTCTCATGTCAGCCAGGTTCATGTCTACCTCACCCCCTTAATCCCCCTCTCCTTTGAAGGAGAGGGGGAAAGATTTTATAGAGAGGGACTGACGTCCCTCTTAAACTCCCACACTAAGCCAGACTCTTCACTAAGTGAATGTGATTCCTTGGAAGGGCTGTACTTTGCAAAGTTCTCTCTATGCAGGCAGTTTTCTAATTTCTACCCTCTCCATCTTCTCACAGCCCTTCCCTGAGGAAGGGTCGTCATGACGGCAAATCTCAAGATCACAAAAGGCTATCTCCTCATTGGGCATACCTTCGTTGATACTGACTGCCTTAACCGACTGGTCTTTGGCATAGACCATCAGAGCCTGAGCGTCAGCTTCATTATCAAAGGATAAATCAAGTCTTACTCTGTACTTCATTGATACCTCACGAATAGTTTCGACTTCGCTCACTATGAAGCCGAGTAGATTACCCGGACATAGCTTGAGTTCTTGGTCTTGCCGGCAGCGTTCTCACCGCCAGCCGCGCCCGACTTGATTACCAACTGAATATCGAACGGCACGGCATTAAAGTTGGCTACCGGTTTAAAACGGCCGCTATAGGTATATTCCCTATAGGTTGAGGCATTGGCCGGGTAAGTAACCTCAGCATGAAGGTCAACCCAGCTCCCTCCCTTATTGCGCGCCTGCCACTTGAAAAGGACGCTTTCCAGAGTACCGCTGGACTTAACCGCACAGGTAAGCCCGAACTCAAACTCAATAACTGCACCCAGCGCCGGCGGCTTTACCGTAACCGCTTCCACCGTTTCATAATCATCGGTGGAGGTAGTCTTCTCCGCACTCCACTGAACCCCATCGGAGCTCAGGTTGCCACTGGCAAAGGGATGCTCGACATGTTCAATCACTGTCAGTCCCATAATTTACCTCCTCGCTATAACGGGGGCCGGGCTAAAAAACCCAGCCCCCAAGACTCACACTTTAATCCTGGACTCCGATTAGAGCGGCTGCCTTCACCATCGAGAACAGGGCCAGCGACACATACCACTTAATCCGGGTCCGGGTAGCATCCTTGGTCTCCAGTGAACCGATAGGCTCGACGGTGAGATGGCCCGGCGCCGTCAAGCCACAAAGCGCCCCTTCGCCAAACTGAATGGCGTAGATTGCGGAGCAGGTGCCGCCGGTGGTCGCCGTCTCGACACTCCCGCTGACGACATGCGTATCCAGAATCCAGTCGTTGACACCGATGGGGATACCATCCCAGAACTGGATAAAATTACCCCACTTATCACGGTCGGTCTCCATCATGCCGCCAGCCGCCCTGACCAGAGCGCCAATCTTGCGGCGGGAACGGCGACTCATCAACAGCATCGCCGGCTTGCCACCCTTTACGGCATCGATAAGCTCATCGAGCATGGCAAGCGTCAGGGTCGCCCCGCTGGCCCCGGCAGCAATCACCTGGGCGCTGGCCGTGCCGGTATCAATCAGCTTTCTCAATCCATCGAACTGCTTGGGACTGGCCGTGGCATTACCATAGATAAAAATCTCATCGAATTTGTCCCGCAGCGCCTTGGCTTTAAGCTCAACGACCGCCGCCTCCAGGTCCTGGAGATTAGAGCGGGTTGCCTTGAGGAAATTATCGACATCGGCATCACCGCCCATAATCTTCAGATTGGCTGTTTTCTGCGTGAAGGTCGGGGTGGACTCAGCCCAGTTATCGCCAACATCATAGAAATCGATAGTCGGTAAGGTATTTTCTTGGTTATAGGTTAGACCATTACCGGTAATCTCAACGAAGGGTAATTCCCTGATGACCGGCGAGTCCTTGATAATCGTCTCCACCACCCCCTGAAGTAACATATCATTCGACAGCTTAGCTGCCTCAGCTAAAGTTAGTGCCATTTTTCTCCTCCTACTAATAAAGTCTCTTAATTAGCTTGTGCCATTTATCTATCCCATCAACTTCGGGAGGAAAGGCCGCCGATGGCGTATTTAATCTTCTCCCGCGGGGATAGAGCCGACAGGTCAGGCGATGTCCTTTCCGGCGCTCCGGCCGGAACCCTGGTTAATAGAATCTCCGCCTCGACCCCCTGTCTCACCTTGCTCACCAGGGCTTTTGCCTTACTTAAAGATTCGCTGATTGACTCAACGGAATCACCGGTGATGAGTTCCTCGATTACCTCCGGATTTGCCTGGACCACCATCGCCTTATAGCTGGCGACCGCCTTAGCCAGTGAATTGTTGAGCGTTGTCAGCTTTTCGGCTAACCCGGCTTCGGTCTGCTTCAGAGCAGCCATCTGGCTATCTTTACCGGAGATAACCTGCTCCAGCTCAATCAGTCGAGTATTAGCTTTAGCCAGCTCATCACTTTTCTTAACCAGCGACTGCTCAAGCTCGGCAACCCTGGTTTCAGATACCGCGCTCTGTCCCGCCTCTGCCAGGTTTTCTCCCGGCTTTACCTCGTTTTCCAACTTTTCTCCCGGCTTTACCTCGTTTTCCAACTTTCGTCCTCCTCATTCGTATTCCCATCAGGGCAAAGGTTCTTCGATGACCTCCATCCGGGGCTCTCTCACTCTCGCTGCGCCCCTGGGCGGTCTCAGGTCCTTATTCATCCTGAGGATAGTCTCCCTTTCCTCAAGCCATTGCTTAAACTCCATCTCCGGGTCTTTGACGCCCAGCTCATCCATCGCCCGGCGGCGGGAATGAATGCCGGTCTGAATCAATATCTGCTCGTTAGCCACCAGTTTGGCTAAGTCCTGCGGCAGCACCGGGCCCCAGACCACCCTCAAATGGTTATCCCCGAAGCTCTCGTTACGGAATTTTTCGAGGAGCTTGAGCACCAGCCTGTTCCGCTGGTTGTAGACCGCCGTCCGGATGAGCCTCTTCCGCTTCACCTTCTGCAGTAGCGGTTGAAGCTCAATCTCCAGGGCGACACCGGACAAATCCCTTTCGGTGCCGCCGAAGGCAGCCCGGGGCGATTCCGATACATCATGCAAGATGCGATACAGCAAATTGATGTAATCGATATGGAGATTGACGCCACCGCCCTGGAGCAAATCGAGCAGATAGGCTTTAGCGTCCTCCGGGATATTCCACACTGCCCCCGGCCTGACCGCGATATCCTCGGATTCTTCCACGTTCTCCAGGACAGCGATGGGATTACCCGATAGCTCTAATATTTTGGAAAGCTGCGATGTCGCCCGGTTCAGCTCTCGCTGCGGCTCGATAATCTGGGACAGGTCGCTGGTGCCCCAGAACTTCTTCGGCTCTCTCAGGTTCGGGTAAACGATAAAGGGTATAAAGCTGTAGGGATTGGGCTTCTTCTCCACCTGAGCATTATCGATCCATAATTCAAAGTCCTGGGCCGTCCAGACCTCGATGACGCCGGCGGTCTTCTCTTTAGGTTTCACTTTATAGAGACTGGCGACCATGCCGGCCGGCAAACTGTACTTCGAGGCAATTCTCCATACCCCGG
>JACPSA010000106.1:2601-10398 GCA_016193545.1 Chloroflexota bacterium | reverse complement strand
TCTTTTTTCCTTGCGAGTGAGTGCCGGAGAAACAAACAGCACAAACTCATAAGTCAGATAGGGCATCGCCAAGATAATGCCACTCGCCAGGCATACCCTCATCACCACGCTAATCATCTCCGTCATCTCGACGTAAATGAGAGTAATGCCCTGGGTGCGAGAAAGCAAAATCTCGAATATCTGTTTGTAGAATGTGAAAGAGATAACCGTAGTGATGACTACCGCGATGACACTTCTAGTTAAACGCCGACGTAGCTCACCAAGATGCTCTAGGATGGTCGATTTCCGTTCGTCCTCACTCATTTTAGTATTATCATTCGGCTAGTGGCGATATCACTGCTCACCAGGCTTGTCCGCATTCGTACCTTCCTTAGTGGCTGACCCTCCTGGTGGAGCACTCACCCCCTCTTTTAACCTGTCGGGGAGACTTTTCTCCGCCGTGCTTAACTCCTTGGTCACCATCGTGGTAAGGTCAGAGGTGGTCTTCCTCAAGGTACGCGTTATACTGCCCATGGTCCGGGCAACCTCAGGGATTTTACCCGGCCCCCATATTATCAGGGCGATAATGATGACTAACAGGACTTCCAGCGGTCCCATATTAAAACCCGTCACCTCACTTTACGACATGGTCTCAAAAGCAGATTGCGTCAGCCAGTGCGGAAAACACACACCGGCTCTTTACCTGCCATTTAATTATAGAGACTTAAGCCAGAATCTGCAATCTGGAGACACCGAGTTCAGTTAGAGAAAGGAAAGGGGGCTGAAATTTATCATAACTAATCCCGGCAAACCTTTATAAAATCGTTGGGGTAAAGTATAATTGTAGCAATGGAGCTACTTCTCGAATCCCAGGATAGTTTACCCGAATGTTGAGTGGAGGCAATTAGTACCATGAAGGTAATTTTTCTTCAGGATGTACCAAAAATGGCTAAGGTCGGCGAGATAAAGGAAGTGACCGAAGGCTACGGGCGGAATTTTCTTATCCCCAGAAAGCTAGCCCTGGCCGCCAACCCGGCAGCAATAAACCTGGTCAAGACACAGCTGGCCGGTGAAGCCCACAGCCAGGCTCGAACCGAGGCGGAACTAATGGAGATGGCTAACCGGCTCGATGGTAAAGAGGTCGCCATAGAAGCCAAAGCGGGCGGCAAGGAACGGCTATACGGCTCGATTACCACCGCGGACATCGCCGCCGCCCTGAAAACGGCCACCGGATTAGCTATCGACAAGAGGAAAATCGAGCTGAACGAACCAATCCACCGCATAGGTAAATACGAGGTAACGATTAAACTGGCGCAGAACATCGTGCCCAAGATAACGGTGACCGTGAGCGGGAAGCCGGCGGAAAAAGCCTCGAGTGATTAACCAGAAGTAAGAGGAGAGCATGGAAAGACTGCCACCGCATGATATTGACGCCGAGGAAGCGGTAATCGGTTCGCTGCTGATTGACGACACGGCAATCCACCAGATTGTTACCTTCCTTCAGCCGCCGGACTTCTACCGGGAGCAAAACCAGTGGCTCTACACTGCCTGCCTGGCGCTATATCAGCGCAGCGAGGCGATAGACCAGATTACGCTGGCTCAGGAGCTTGACCGGCAGGGGAAACTGGAAGCCTGCGGAGGAGCGGCCTATCTCAGCCACCTGGTTTCCATGGTGCCCACCTCGCTTGATATTGAACACTATGCCCAGATTGTTTATCGCCTGGCGGTCAGCCGCCGCTTGATTGAAGCCGCCCGGCGAATTGAAACTATCGGCTACGAGGTTGACCCGGATGTCGAAACCAGCCTGAATAAGGCGGAGGATGTTCTCTTCAAACTGCGCCACGGGCAGAGCTCGAGAGATTTCGTCCACATTCGCCAGGTATTGGATAAATATTTTGAAGAAATTGCTCCCAGCACCAGCCAGCAAGTGGCCGGTGAGGGAGAGAGATTGCCTTACACGCTTTCCGGTTTCACCGGGCTGGATGAGCTTCTGGGCGGATTCCAGCACTCTGACCTGGTTATTGTCGGCGGCCGGCCCAGCATGGGCAAGACCAGCCTCATCCTCAATATCGCCCGGAATGCCGCCGTGGAGCATAAGTCTTGCGTAGCATTATTCAGCCTGGAAATGGCGCGCGATTCATTGGTATGGAGGCTACTCTCCAGCGAATCAGGGGTCAACCTGAGCCGTATCCGCCTAGGTCTGCACACTGAGGATGAGGAAAAAAGAATTATGGATGCTACCGGCATTCTCTCTGAAGCCCCTATTTATATTGACGATTCCCCCCAGCTTCGGATAGCCGAGATGCGCAGCAAGGCGCGACGTCTTAACTTTGAGCACCCCATCAGTCTCATTATCCTCGACTATCTGCACCTGATGCAGGCAGATACCAGAACCGAAAACCGGGTCCAGGAGCTGAGCTTTATCTCGCGTTCCTTAAAGGGGCTGGCTCGTGAGCTTGACACCGCAGTTATCGCGGTATCACAACTCAGCCGGGCTTCGGAATTTCGCGCTTCGCATGTGCCCCAGCTCTCCGACCTCAGGGAAAGCGGCAGCATCGAACAGGATGCCGACGTGGTCATCTTCGTCAACCGTGACGAACTGCATTATCCCACGCGGGACGCCTGGGAAGCGGAACACCCCGGGGAACAGTACCCACCACCGGCACAGCTTATTGTCGCCAAACACCGCAATGGCCCCACCGGGCAGGTAAACCTTCGCTTCGTGCCTAGAACCGCCCGATTTGAAAATATCAGCAGCGCCGAGCCAAATCTATTATGAAGAAGTTCGACGGCTTCCCCGCTAAAATGCAGTTCACCCCCCTGCCCAATCTTTTCTTCAGCGCCATACTAATTTACTATGAAGAAGTTCGCCGGTTTCCCCGCTAAAATGCAGTTCACCCCTCTGCCCAATCTTTTCTTCAGCGCCATACTGCCCGATATAAGCGATATTGCCGAGCTAAAGACCACCCTCCACATTTTTTCCTCACTTTATGTCAAACGGGGTTACCCCCGTTTTGTCACCTATCAGGAGCTGTTGCATAACCAGAGCCTGATGAGCAGCCTCGGCGACCGAGCCGAGGAATCGCTGCGTCACGCCCTGGAAATGGCTCTCCAGCGGGGAACGATTCTTCATATCAGACTGGACAGGGACGGGGCTGCGGAAGACCTTTATTTCCTTAACAGCGAATCCGACCGGCAAGTGGTCGCTAGAATCGACAATGGGGAACTGACCCTTCCCGGACTGAAGACCGGGGGACCGGCGTATGCTGATATCGAGACGAAACCCCAGCCGAATATCTTTGCCCTCTACGAAGAGAATATCGGCATACTGACCCCGATGATTGCTGATGAGCTACGCGAGGCCGAAAAGCTCTACCCGGAAGGGTGGATGAGAGATGCCATCAAAGAGGCTGTCAACCAGAACATACGTAAAAAGAGCTATATCCTAGCGATGCTAGAACGCTGGGCAACAGAAGGTAAAACTGATGGAGCATATCAGCGAGATTTTAAGAAAGCAGACCCGGACAAATATATCAAAGGCAAGTACGGACACATCGTTCGGCGCTGAACCGGCGGAAGCCTCACCTGAGTCAGTCTGTCACATCTGTAAAGGGGCCAGGTTCGTTCATCCTTTGCTGCCTTCAGGAAAGCCGGATTTCAGCCGGGTGGTTCCCTGCCGCTGTACGCAGCAGGAATTAGGCGAGGAGCGGCGTGCCCGTTTGCAGCGTTACAGTAACCTCGGGTCGCTAACCCGTTTCATCTTTGATAATTTGTTGCCTCAGGGCAAAAGCGAGAATCCGGTTAACCGGGAGCGATTTAACCTGGTTTACCAGGCGGCTAAGACCTTTGCCTCCGAGCCTAAAGGATGGCTGGTCTTAACTGGTCCCAGTGGTTCTGGCAAGACGCATCTGGCGGCGGCAATTGCTAACTATTGTATCGCCAGGAACCAGCCTGCTTTTTATATCACCGCCCCCGACCTGCTTGACCACCTGCGCTCCAGTTTCAGTCCCGATAGTGAGATGCCTTATGATGAGTTCTTTGAACAGGTGCGTAATGCCCCGTTGCTCATTTTGGATGACCTGGGTGCCCAGTCCAGTACCCCCTGGGCTAAAGAAAAACTGGAGCAACTGCTGAATCATCGCTTCAGTAATCAGCTACCGACGGTAATCGTTTCTATTGTGCCTGTTGATGAGCTGGAGGACAGGATACGCACGCGGTTGCTGGCAGCCAACTTTTACCAGTTAGGCACCGATGATGGGAAAGCACAAATGCTTTTTACATCGAGCTGGGCCCCTGAGTTCGAGCTGCAGAAAACGATGATCTTTGACAACTTTGACCAGAAGCGGGCTAATTTGCCGCCGGAGCAACGTGAAAATCTGAAGGAAGCCTACGATATTGCCTTTGACTTTGCCCGCTCCCCCGATGGCTGGCTGTTGTTTCAGGGTGTCAATGGCTGTGGCAAGACCCATCTGGCGGCGGCAATCGTTAATTATCGCTATCAGCACAAGCAGCCCGCCCTGTTTATCGTTGTCCCTGATTTTCTTGACCATCTACGTTCCAGCTTCAGTCCGGACAGCAAGATATCTTATGACCGTCTCTTTGAAGGTGTTAAGAGTGTTCCGCTACTTGTCCTGGACGACTTTGGTGCGCAGGCAACCACTCCCTGGGCCCAGGAAAAGCTCTATCAAGTTATTAACCACCGTTACAATGCGCGTCTGGCGACGGTGATTACCACTAATAGTTCATTAGAGGAAATGGAAAACCGCATCAGTTCCAGGTTAGCCGATACTAAGATATGCCTGTCATTTAATATCATGGCTCCTCATTACCGCAGTGATGTGACCAGTCACAAGAGAGTGCCCCGCAGTGTCAAAAAGGGATACTGACCCCGGGACACTGAAGCTGAAATTTGCAAGGCCCGAGGCTTTTTAGTAAAATGAGCCAGTTCTATTGTGGCGGGAAGATTCAGTAATGATAGATATGCCGGTTCTGGTACTAAATCAGAGCTATGAACCACTTAATATCTGTCGTGTCCGGCGTGCCGTAGTCTTGATTTATCAAGATAAGGCTGAGATGCTGGAAAATGGTTCGGGCTTTATTCATTCTTCCGCCGCGATAGCTATACCTGCCAGTACTGTGGTAAGGAAACGCGGCAGCTGACTTTAGACCATGTTATCCCGCGTTACCGGCACGGGCAGCATACCTGGGAGAATGTGGTTAGCGCCTGTGTGCACTGTAACCGGCGTAAAGCGGGCAGGACTCCTGAAGAGGCGGGAATGAGACTTATTCACCAGCCTTTCTCTCCACGCCATCGCGGTGTTTTTTATATCCCGGCTTATTATCCTCATATCCGGAACGAGTGGCAAAAATACCTTCTCCAGTGACATTGGATACTCTGCCCGCCTAAATGTCTTCATCGCTTTACTGTTAGCCATGTCACCAGCTAGAATTACATTTTTTTACTTAGTTGTCACAATATCCCGGTGGGAAATAAGTCCCAGCCGCTAAGGTATTTATCAACCCATCCCCTCGAAGAGTCTTCGACCTGACCCCCTTCCCTTACTAAGAGCTTTGTATTAAAAGTCGTCATTCCCGTGAAAACGGGAATCTAAATTGGTATAATTAGGCACGATTTCTGGATTCCTCCTTCAGCTGAAGGACGTGGGAATGACAAAAAGACTTAAAAACGGCACTTATGATACAAGCTCCTTATTAAGGGGGGTGGGGTTGATAAACACCCAAGAATGAGTAGAATCAACTTTCTCATTTAGTTGCGATTGTAGTATAATTAGATAAGAAGGTTAGAACATAAGTATTTTATTGTGGAGGTAAAAGAGTGGCTGATAAGAACGTAGTTATTTACACTACTCCTACCTGACCATGGTGTCATCGGGCGAAGGAGTATCTTTCGCGTAAAGGGATTTCTTATACTGAGTATGATGTAGCTAAAGACAGAGTTAAAGCCAAGGAAATGATAGACAAGTCACACCAGATGGGAGTGCCTGTTATTACGGTTGATGATAAGATTGTCGTTGGTTTTAACCAGAGTATGTTGGATAATTTGCTGTCATAGAGTGTTCGGTTAGTCTGTCTGGCGGGTCGGGGCAGCATGTACGATTTGCTAATAATTGGCGGAGGTCCGGCCGGGCTGGCAGCCAGCGTTTATGCTGCCCGCAAGCGTTTGAATGTCCTGCTGGTAAGCGGCGATATCGGCGGGCAGGTAAACAGGACGCTGGGCATTGAGAACTACTTGGGCTATCAGTTTATCGAGGGCCCGGAGCTGATTGCTAAGTTCCAGAGTCAGATGAGCCAGTATCCGATAGAGCAGAAAATCGGTCAACAGATTTCTCGGCTGGAACGGATTGAAAACGGCTTCGAGGCTATATCCGAGGCCGGCGATAAATATCAGGCTAGAGTGGTAATCCTGGCTACCGGCAAGAGGCCCAGGCAGCTCAATGTGCCTGGGGAAGCGGAGTTCGCCGGTAAAGGGGTTACCTATTGTGCCATTTGTGACGGCCCTGTTTTCGCCGGGCAGAAGGTGGCTGTGGTTGGCGGTGGTAACTCGGCTCTTGAGGCGGCACTGGACATGGTCAAAATTGCCGAGCATGTGGACCTGGTCTCACTGACGCCTCTAACCGGCGACGCTATCCTTGTTGAAAAGCTAAACGAGCCTAAAAACATCAGTATCTTTACCCAATATCAAACAGAGAAAATAGAAGGCAACGAGTTTGTCAAAGGGATAGTAATCAAAGAGCTAAAGAGCGGCCGGAGTAAACGCCTGGAGGTTGGCGGGGTCTTTATTGAAATTGGACTGGTGCCTAACTCCGAGCCGGTAAAGGGGCTTGTCGAGCTTAATCAATGGGGCGAGGTGCCCATCAACCGCTCTTGTGAAACCACCGTTCCCGGACTCTATGCCGCCGGGGATGTGACCGATGTGCCGGAGAAGCAGATTGTGGTGGCGGCTGGCGAAGGGGCGAAGGCGGTGCTTCAAGCACACCGTTACCTGCAAAGGCTGGCAACTTAACTGGTGCTGTGTCTGGATATTGGAACTGGATAGGTGTTCATCCATAGGTGGTTAAAGAGCTACGTAAAAAAGGTGTTACCTTCTATCTTTGTGAAGTCTGTGGCTTCGCTTATAAAGAGAAAGAGTGGGCCGAGAAGTGCCAGCAGTGGTGTGAACAACACCAGAGTTGCAACCTGGAAATCATCCAGCACGCCGTCCCGCTGGAGGAATGAGTCGCGGCAGCTCTCTTTCTTCTATTTTATGGTGATGCCTAACCATTCTGTCTAGTGTCACGTCAGGTAAATGGTGACTATTTTACTTTTTTATTGGAGACGGGAGATGTGCCCTGATTTATTGGCGGGATTCAGTCGAATGCCCATCCCCCTCTCTACGATGTCTTCCCCTTCTCCTGTCAGGAGAAGGGGATAAAGGGGATGAGGTCGTCAGCAACTTAATAGGTGCTCAAGTAGTATTGCTTCAGTAATTAACCTGACAAGACACTAGCTACCGCTACCACCTATTTTCTTCTTCACCAGTGGCGTCACAATGGGCATCAAGATAATCATTGACAGTAAGAACACCCAGGCGGCGCCACCGATGCGTTCCACTGCGGTATATTTGCCTGCTAGAGTAGCAAGCAGGAAAAGGCTGGCGTCCACCAGCGATATTCCGGTATAAATAATCGCACTCACCAAACCGAAATTCTTCATATTAGTCTCCTTCCAAATAGCATTACAGATTGCTTATCAACCTCACCCTTTTTTATCTTCCTCTCCTAGAAGGAAAGGAAGAAGTGACTTTGAGAGGGGGCGAAG
>JACPSA010000106.1:0-2570 GCA_016193545.1 Chloroflexota bacterium | reverse complement strand
ACTAAGGGAAGGGGGTCAGGGGGATAGGTTACAAAGCAATCTCATTATATTAAGAGCCTGCCTGTGAAGCTACCGGTGCTCCTGTCAATGTCTGAGTCTGACCACGGCGCCGTATTGCTGGCACGAAGCCGCGCATTCGCAGGGTATTCAGGGTGACTGATAAAGAGCTGGTGGCCATTAGAAGCGCTGCCAGTTCCGGGCTTACCACCTGGGCAAAGAAGGGGTAGAGTATCCCGAAACCGAGAGGGATAGCCAGGGTGTTATAGCCGAAAGCCCAGAGCAAATTTTGTTTTATCAGGCGTAATGTCTGACGACCAATCTGTAGAGCGGCCACCACATCCATCAGGTCGTCCTTGACCAGGATAACATGACCGGTCTCCTTGGCTACATCCGTTCCCGAGCCAATGGCCATGCCGACATCGGCCTGAGCCAGCGCCGGAGCATCGTTAATGCCATCGCCGACCATGGCTACCTTAACGCCCTCAGCCTGGAGTTTTTTCACCTCGTTGGCTTTGTCCTCAGGTAGTACTTCAGCCAGAACACGGTCGATACCGACCTGACGGGCAATGGCTTCGGCGGTTCGCCGGTTGTCCCCGGTAATCATGGCTACCTGAAGACCCAGGCGATGCAGCTCTTTCACGGCAACTGCCGAGGTCTCTTTCAGTGTGTCAGCCACGGCAACGATACCGCTCGGTTTGCCATCCACGGCGACGAACATGGCGGTCTTGCCTTCCTGTTCCAGGCGTTCCGCTTCCGGCATCAGTCCATCCAGAGATATCTTTTGTTCTGCCATCAGCTTGCGGTTCCCCAGCAATATGTTGCGTCCGTTAAGCTGGGCAGAGACACCGTGTCCGGGTATAGCCTCAAAGCTTTCGGCATCTTCCGGTTCCAGTCCCCGCTCCCGGGCGCCACGCACTATGGCTTCACCCAGGGGATGCTCCGAATTCTTCTCGGCAACTGCCGCCAGGTGTAATACCTCGTTCTGGGAGAGGTTCCCCAGAGCGATGATGTTGGTCACCGATGGTTCTCCTTTGGTTAGCGTGCCGGTCTTATCGAAGATTATTGTCTGTAACCGGGCGGTGGCTTCCATGGCATCGGCGCCCTTGAACAGGATGCCGTATTCGGCTCCCTTACCGCTTCCGGCCATGATGGCACTGGGTGTGGCCAGTCCGACGGCGCAGGGGCAGGAGATAACCAGGACCGTAACCGAGACGATGAGGGCGAAGCCAAAAGCACCCATTGCCGTCAGCGTGTAGGGGGTTAGAATGAGACGACTCTCCGGAGTGAACCACAGGTTGAAGCCGATAAAGAACCAGAACAAGAATGTCAGCAATGCCAGGGCGTGGACGCCCAGGATGAAACGCCCGGCTACCAGGTCGGCAATCTTCTGTATCGGTGCTTTAGTCGTCTGAGCATCCTCCACGAGCTTGATAATCTGGGACAGGGCGGTATCTTTGCCCACTCTGGTCGCCTTGAACTTGAAAGCACCGGTCTTATTCATGGTGGCGCCGATGACCTCATCCCCGGCTTTCTTTTCTACGGGGATGCTCTCTCCGGTAATCATTGACTGGTCGACTGAAGAGTATCCGTCCACTACCGTTCCGTCCACCGGGATTGCCTCGCCGGGACGGACTGCCAGAATGTCGTTTATCTGTACCTCTTCGGCGGGAATCTCCACTTCCTGATTATCCCTGATTACCCGTGCCCGCTTGGGTTGGAGCTTCATCAGCCGGCGGATAGCTTCTGAGGTGCGTCCTCTGGTGACTGCCTCAAGATACCTGCCAAAGATGATAAAGGCGGTAAGCAACGCCGCCGCCTCGTAGAAGGTAACCTCTTTGCCGCCGAAACCAGCATCGGGCCAGAAGGTATTGACCACGGCGATGCCATAGGCAGCGCCGATTCCGGTGGCGTAAAGTAGGTTCATATCGGTGATGCCGCGTCTCAGCCCATTCCAGCTATGAACAAAGAATTGTCTGGCGGGACCGAAAACAATTGGGGTGGTCAGAAAGAACAGGACAACCTTGTTGTTCAGCCAGGTTGGAACAAAGCTGGAAAAGAACCAGTAGGGTTGGAGCATACCCAGCATCACCAGGGTGCCCAGGGTAGCGGAGATAATTAGATTGGTAAGCTGACGGCGAATCTCTCGCTGTCGGGCGTCTCGTTCTCTGTCCAGTGATTCCTGCCCTTCTGCCCTTTCCTCAACCCCGTAGCCGATATCCTGAATGGCTTTCTTTATCTCGGACAGAGGGGTAATGTCCGGAGCATATTCAATTTGAGCGCTCTCTGTAGCCAGGTTCACCACCACCTTATCTACCCCGGGCAGGTCGCCGATTGCCTTTTCATTGTTAGCCACGCAAGAGGCACAGGTCATGCCGGTAATTTTAAGGTGGGCGGTATCCAGCACCACTTCATAGCCGATATCGGTCACGGCTTTCTTCATCTGAGCCAGGGTCACCCGGTTGGGGTCGTATTCCACCATCGCTTTGCCCGTAGCCAGGTTCACCACCACCTTGCCCACCCCGGGCAGGTCGCTCAGCGCCTGCTCATTGTTAGCCACGCAGGAAGCGCAG
>JACPSA010000071.1 GCA_016193545.1 Chloroflexota bacterium | reverse complement strand
CGGTATCAGGACCATCCTGGGAAAACATATCTGGGGGATGGATAGCGATACTCCGGAGATTGTCGTCGGGCGTTTGCTCACAAAGACAAGGCAGAGCCTGGCGGTTATGGAAGATTGCAGCGGGGGGCAGTTAGCCAGCACCATTGTTAATGCCATGGAAAGCCAGAGCTTTTTCAAGGGTGGGCTGGTTGCCTGCTCCGATGAAGCGAAAGTACTCTCGGGGGTTAATGCTAAGCTTATCTCTCAATACGGCGCGGTCAGCCCCGAGGTGGCGAAAGCCATGGCCGAGGCGGTCAGGGAATTCTTGAAAGCCGATATCGGACTCAGTACCACGGGAGTAAAAGAGGCAGAGGGCAGAACAACCGGCACATTATATATTGGCATCGCCAATGATAAAGGCAGTCAAGCAATCAACCGCACCCGGAGACGACATATCAGCACGGCCGCTCTTCTGGAATTGAGAAAGTCGCTTATTGCTCCTGGCACAGATAGATGAAATTCGGTAATGCGTTTACTTTAGGCAAGCTCTTCGGTATTGAATTCCGGTTACATTTTACCTGGTTCATCATCTTCATTCTGGTGACTACTTCCCTGGTTGCTCCCGATTATTCCCGCTGGCAGAACTGGATTATCGGCATAATCACCAGCCTGCTGTTCTTTGCCTCGGTGGTTGCCCACGAATTAGCCCACAGCCTGGTCGGTAGGGCGCAGGGTATCCCGATACAGAGCATCACCCTTTTTATCTTCGGTGGCGTAGCTCAGATGACTCAGGAAGCAACACGACCAGGGGACGAGTTAAAAATGGCGGCTGCCGGTCCGTTGACTAGCTTGGTACTTGGTGGCTTATTCGGTCTACTCTGGTTTTTGTTCCCCAACAAACCTGAGCCGATAGCTATCATGATATTCTGGCTGGCTATTATGAACGGAGCACTGGCTATGTTCAATCTCATTCCTGGTTTCCCTCTGGATGGCGGGCGTGTTTTCCGCTCCATTCTCTGGTACCTGACGGGAAGTTATCGCCGCTCTACCCTGATTGCCACCAGGGTAGGGCAGAGTGTCGGTTACCTGTTTATTCTGAGCGGCATTTTAATAATCTTCCTGCGTTTGTTTGGTTCATCTTGGTTAGATGCTTTATCCTGGTTTGATGGAGTCTGGTTGGTTTTCATCGGTGGGTTCTTGGGCAGTATTGCTTCGGCCAGCTACCGCCAGATTCCCTGGCAAGAGACTTTTGGTGACCATACTTCATCGGCTAGTTCTCCTGACCTGCCGGTTCCTCCCGATAGCCGTTAGTTAATTACCCGGGTTATAGCCACCATAGTTACTATTTAACTAAAACGCAGAATGAAAGAAGCTCTGGTTTATCTGCTGGCGATTACTCTGGCTGAGGTGATTACTACTACCGTTGCGCCGTTATGGGGTATAATCACTCACATTACGGTGCTCGTAGTGGCTATACTGCACTCAGCGCTGGTCAGCCGGCAACCCCAGCAACAGTTCTTGCTATCACTGGCACTGGTTCCTTTAGTCAGAATCATCAGTTTATCAATGCCGCTGGGTAATATCCCCCAGATTTGGTGGTTCCCTATCATTTATGCCCCGTTGCTGATAGCAGCCATAGTGGTAGTCCGCCTGCTGAGCCTCAGGGCTAAGGATATCGGACTTAGTTTTAGATTATTCAAAGTGCAGTTACTGCTAATATTATCCGGGTTTGCCATAGGGGTAGCCGAGTATTTTATTCTGAAACCGGAGCCGGCGGTCAGTGAACTGAGCTGGCAAGTAATATGGTTACCAGCGCTAATCTTTCTGCTCAGTACCGGCTTGGTCGAGGAGTTTATCTTTCGGGGGGTACTACAATGCACCGCGGGGGGATTATTGGGACGGTGGGGGATAGTTTACGTTAGCTTCATTTTCGCTATCCTGCATATGGGTTTTCTGTCCTGGATTGACGTTGTCTTTGTTTTTGTGGTTGCTTTATTCTTCAGTTGGGTGGTTAAAAAAACAAGGTCACTACTAGGAGTGACCTTGTCTCATGGTATCGCTAATTCGGTATTATACCTGATAGCTCCCTTTTTCTTCTAGAGCAATCCGGTAACTCGTATAGCCACAATAGCCGCAAAAGCCATAACTAAAGGTATAATACCAACACTGGCAAACCTGGCGATTCGTAAAGCAAAGCCGGAATGGCCGGTAGTAGCTAATTCCCGGGTAACCAGGAAACCGATGAGAGTTACCACCGCTGCCATGCTTATTAAAGCGCTAAGCCCCAGGGCGGCAATTACCGTGACTGTTGTTACTGTAGTTACAGTTGTAATCATATTTCAAAAGCTAACGAACTCAGATTAACATAAGAATCTGCGTTTGTCAATACCCCGTTTAATAGTTATTTTTTAAGAATTCTCTAATCACTGCTTTTTGCTTCTATCAGGGTTCACATTCAATACATTCGTCGTCTCACCTGCCAGACAACCAGGCCGATAATGATTACGCCAGCAATGATACCACCGATAAGCCACCAGTTGATTGGTGTCGGTGGGACTACCGGCGTCTTGACGGTAAAGGTACCTAATAAGCCGTTGACATTCACGGTATAGGTTCCATCTGTATCTTTGGCAGTTGTGAAGATTACCGTCTGGGTAGTACCGCCAACAACGGTTATATCCTTATCTGCTTCGGTAACGTTATTGACTTTAAGCGTTACCTTATAGCTACCACTGAGGTCGCCGGTATTAGCCACCTGGACACTGATGGTGACACTCTCCCCGGTATTGACCTGAGCCGGAGATATAGCCAGGCCACTGGTAGTGAAGGCGGCTGGCTTAGCTACTGGCGGAGTCACTGGCGCTGGCGGCGCTACTGGCGGAGTCACTGGCGCTGGCGGTGCTACTGGCGGAGTCACTGGCGCTGGCGGCGCTACTGGCGGAGTCACTGGCGGCGTTAAACTGCCAATAAGTGCGAAGGTGGAAAAGTGGCTCACTGACGCCACAAATCTGTGATTTACCTTGTCAATAGTACCTGGAATATTTTCCCATTGTCCTGTCTGGACATTATAGAAAACAATAACCAGACTGTCTTCAGATATACCCTGGGCTGCCAATACCGCCGGGTCATAGCTGACAGTCAACGTTAACGGCGGACTGAAAGTAGCTCCCGCAGGTCCGAGGTCAAGGGCAAGAAGAATGTTTTTACCCAGGGGTGCTGCGGGCGGGTTAGGATTAACCGCTGCTGTCAGGCTGGATAGCGGATAGCCATTAGCCTCCTTAGCAATTGTACCCGCCGGGACAGTCAGATTTATTTTACCATCCGCTGAGGTAAACGTAACTGTATTCTGCACCACCCCACCTGAATTAACCGTCATACCGGTAGTGCTGCCAAATACGTTAGTCGTGACAGAAGTCGTTGTGGTCCCTCCTCCACCTACTGATGCGGTAGAGAGAGTAAAGGAAGAGCTAGTGCCGCTGAACTTTTTGGTGCCGTCGCCGTAAACCAGCGTTTTGATATTATAGGCGCCTTGTGGCCAGTTAGACGGCGGCGTCCAGGTAATAGAATAGGTGATTGATGTTTCTCCCTGGAGACCGGGACCGGAATAACCGTATCCCAAAAGGCCGCTTAATGGGTCATGGTATCCCTGACCTCCCGGGTCACGGTAGCCATAGCCTCGGCGTGAAGCGGAGGAACCAAGTCCCCAGTTTGCGGCAGTACTGGCCGTTACGGAGACTGCGCCTCCGCCCGTCTCAGCACTGGTGTAACTTTTGCTACCCGCACTTAGGGGTAATTGGGCTAAAGCTGCCAGATAGGTAGCTGGGGAAGCGGCATTACGAATCTCTAAATCAATTTTCACTACCGGCAGAATATCCATATTTTGAATAGCTACTTTTACCTGAAAGGAGTAAGTATTACCGAGAGTCCCGGTTGTGGGCAGGGATGGGAAGCTTATATTCAGCGCCCTGACCGGTGCTGGTGAAGTGAACCACAATGAAGTAGCCACAGCCGCTACTAAAACGACGGCCAGGGCCACTCTGGCGAACCTTTTGTAGCTCACTAAACTTTTCATAATACCAACTCCCTCTTGCCTATTCATGGGGCTTTTTTTCTGAATATGATTTGCCCTGAGTAACCGCAATGCCTCACGATTCTTCAGTATCTGGGCAATGTCAGGTGGTATCTTACCGGCTAGAGTCATTAATTCGTCGGTATCGGCGTTAAGGACTTCAGCCAGTTTCAGTATTACCTTTTCGCTGGGAGGAGGGAGCACTCCGCTCTCTATTTTGCTGAGATAGGTAAAGTTAACCCCTACTTTCTCGGCCAGGTCTCGCTGGCTCAGGCCAGCCTGCTGACGCAGTTCTCTCAGTTTGATACCAAAGTTTCTGGTTTCCAAAGTCACACCTTATTGCGCTAAGAGTAATCCTGGCGCTCAGTATAGCCTATGTTGAGTAAAAAGTCAAGTCTTTCTACTAGCTAGCTTAATAAAAAAGATAGTGTGTTGAGTAAAAAGTCAACTAAGCGTCTTCCCCGTTTTTTCCGAGATTGCTACGAGCATTGACGTGCCATCTCAATGACATTTCACCGTCAGATACAGCTAAAACAAACAGAACTTTATTATCTTTATCAGAATGTGCTTACCGATAATAGCTGTAAAGAAGATAGTAGTTTTCTAGGGATAATTATCGGAAAGGGAAGTATCAGGGTTAACATCATCCCCAGGCTGTGCTTGAAGTTAGCCTTCAGATTGAGTAGGATATTGGGTAAGGATAGTTTTGGTGTGGAATGAAAGCAATATAGAATGCCAGCCCCAGTATGGGCAGTAGCATCAGATAATCAAGTTTAAGGACTCCACGAATATTATTTGATGTCATATATCATCCCGGCTGGATACGGAAGAAAGGGATACAGGACGTGGATTGGCTACTTCCAATTAAAGAGTTCGTCGGCTTTATTTTCCCCCTCCTTGAGCGGATACCTATCGTCAGGGCAATACTGGGGTTCATATTAGTCTTCTTGCTGCCGGGTCTGGCTTGGACACTAATCTTCTTCCGTCAGATAAATGTCATCGAAAGAGTGGCTCTCTCCTTCGGTCTATCGATTGTCGTCGTTACGCTCAGTCTTCTTTTCACCAGCCGACTTTTCGGCATCGGCATTACCGGATTTAACTCGGCTCTAGTCATCCTGGCGGTTACTATTTTACCGTTAGTTGCTTGTTATCTCAACAAGCTTATCAGACGAAGCAAAAGGAATAATCAGGTAGAATAATGTTTTTATTCGGGCATATTGGACTTACCACAGGGGTCTTTAAAGCGACAACTATTTTAGCCTCTAGGTCCAGGACTGTTAAGAGACAATCACGTCTTCTCCTTTCGCTGAATGGGATTAAGCAGTCAATAGACCGGATTGACTATCGTCTGGTAGTATTGGGCTCGCTACTACCTGATATTATCGATAAGCCGGTGTGGTTTATCGCCGGTACTCACGTTTCTCTCAGCGGACGTGCTTATGCTCACACCTTGCTGTTTAATCTGGCTCTACTCGTTACTGCTCTGGTTCTTATCAAGCACCAGAAACCGTGGTTACTAGTTCTATCACTATCCAGCTTTATGCATCTGGTCTTTGACCGGCTATGGACTAACCCGGTGGTGCTACTTTGGCCTCTATTCGGACAGCTACCAATGAGGAAGACTACTGGTTGGTTGACTACTGTGATTAGAGAGCTATTTGGGCAACCAGCGACATATGTTCCTGAAATTATCGGGCTGGTGATAATATTAATACTGGCTTATCGATTGGTAGTCAGGAGAAGCATTATTAATTTTCTCAGATGTGGAGCTATTGAGTAGCTATGAAATTGTATGACGTCATCGTCGTCGGTGGGGGACCGGTCGGAAGTCACCTGGCTTATCGGTTAGCCGGTATGGGACACAGTGTAGTGGTGGTGGAACAGAAGGAAAGACAGGGAGAAGCGGTTTGCTGTACCGGTATTATCAGTCAGGAGTGCGTTAATTCCTTTGCCATAGATGAGAGTGTAATCTTCCGGCAGGTAAACAGCGCCCGAGTGTTTTCGCCTTCGGGTAAGTTAATCGGTCTGCGGCGACAGCAACCGCAAGCCTGCATTGTCGACCGGGCGGCTTTCAACACGGCTCTGGCTAACCGTGCCCGGGAAAGTGGAGTGGAGTATGCCTTAAATAGCCGGGCTGGCAATATCGAGGTCAATAATGCCGGTGTCAGGGTTGAGGTGGCCTGTCAGGGAGAAACGGGATTTTTTGCGGCTAGAGCGGCAGTTATTGCCACCGGCTTCAGCTCAAAGCTGGCTGAGAAATTAGGACTCGGCAAAGTCGGTGATTTTGTCATGGGAGCTCAGGTTGAGGTAGCAACGAATGGGCTGGATGAAGTAGAGGTCTATTTAGGTCGGCAGATAGCTCCGAGGTTTTTTGCCTGGTTGGTGCCAACTTCACCCAAAAAGGCTCTGGTAGGCTTGCTATCCCGCCACCCGCCGGGGTCTTATTTAAGACAGTTAATATCATCCCTGCTAACCCAGGGGAAAATAGCTTCAGCTCAAGCTGAGATAAGCTATGGTGGGGTTCCGTTAAAACCATTGTCCAAGACCTATCATGACCGGCTAATAGTTGTGGGCACTGCTGCCGGACAGGTAAAACCCACCACCGGCGGTGGTATCTATTATGGTCTGCTGTGCGCTGACATTGCGGCTAACACTTTGCACCGCGCTCTAAAAACTAATTCACTGTCTGCCAGAAGTCTGGCCAGCTACGAGAGAGACTGGGAAAGGAAGCTGGGACAGGAGCTAAAAATAAGCTACCGGGCACGGAAGTTTTATGAGCGACTGAACGATACACAGATTGACCGGATATTTGACATAATTAAATCACAATCTATTGATGAGGCTCTACTAAAAGATGATGCTTTGTCCTTTGATTGGCATGGTGGGATAGTGTTAAGATTGATTAAGCATCAAGTGTTATCCCGGACTAGCAAGGTACTGAAGCTTCCCTTCTCATCGATGGGAAATGGTTGAAAGAAGCTCAGTACTATTACAGGAGGTGTTCTCAGTATGGACGACCAGAACATAACTCTGAGTGAGGCAGCCAACCACTTTTTAGACGGCTTAGCTCCTGAAGAGAGGGGAGCCAGCCAGCAAGAGGTATCTAAGTTCGTCCGCTGGTTCGGTGTGAAACGACCCCTGGACAAGCTTACGGCCGCTGAAGTAGAGAGCTTCGCCGAGAGGTTATCAATATCGGATACCGACTATCTAAGAAAACTCGGGCTGGTGCGAGCCTTTCTGGTCTCGGCTAAGAAAGAAGGATGGAGTAAGATTAATCTAGCCGTTCACCTTAAAGGCAGGAAAGGAAAACCAAAGCTGCGGTCAGCCCCAAAACCTTCTTCCTCAAAGAGTGTCCCGCTGACACGGGAAGGGCATAGTGAACTGAAAGCTGAGTTGACTACACTCCGGAGCAAACGTCTTGAAGCTATCGATGAAATACGCCTGGCCGCTGCTGACAAGGACTTCCGGGAGAACGTACCTCTACAGGCAGCCAGAGAGCAGCGTGGTCAGCTAGAAGGACGGATTATGGAACTGGAAGAAGCCTTGAAGTCGGCAGTTATCATTGATGAAAAACAGGTTACTACTCTCAAAATAAATATCGGCGATAGTTTTATCCTCTATGACTTTGCCTCCAGTGAAGAAGTAAATTATACTCTGGTCAGTACTCGTGAAGCAGACCCGGCTAAAGGCAAGATTTCCGGCGCTTCACCAGTCGGCCGGGCGGTTATTGGTAGAGAGCCTGGAGAAGTGGTGGAGGTAATCGTACCCGCCGGCAAACTGCGTTACCAGATTAAACACGTTAAGCGCTAGACCTTTATCAACTCTCCTGGTTGGTTGTTTCTGGCGCTTTACTACGGATTAGTTGAGATTTTGATACAGCTCAGATTAAGGTGTATTCTTTTTTAATTATTTAGCTTGTGTTAGACTAAGATAAAAGTCACTGACAAAGACTACATTTGAATCTACACTTTGTTTATCTGAAAAAGGAAGGTTATCTAAGGCATTAGATTACAGGAAAACCACCTATCAAGTCTCCTTTAAGTATTTTCTAGCTCACGGAGGAAGCCCGTCATGGTAACTGAACAGAGTAAAACTCTCGGGATACTTCAAACTGCTATTCAGATGGAAATCGATGGTAAGGGGTACTATCTAAAAATTAGCCAGGAAAGTAGTAATAAGATGGGTAAAGAGCTGCTGCAGGCACTGGCGGCGGCTGAAGACCTGCACCGGCTCAAGTTCACGGAGATATATAATGCTATCCGCAATAAGAAGTCCTGGCCGGTAGTTACTCTCCCACCTGATAGAGGTAAGCGATTGAAGACCGTATTTGCTACGGCAACTGCCGAGCTAGATACTAAACCAGAGACTCTTAATAGCGAACTTGATGCCTTACAGAAAGCGATGGATATGGAAAACAAGACCTACGATTTCTATCGAAATCAGGAAGGTAAAGCCAGTCATGATGTGGAAAGGACATTCTACCAGAGCTTGGCTGCTGAAGAAAGGCAACACCATCAAGTTCTGCTGGACTACTTCGAATATCTGAAGAATCCGGCGGGATGGTTTGTTGATAAAGAACGACATTCCCTGGATGGCGGCTGAACTAGTATAGCATCCAGCAGTGGTCTCTCAGCGCAAAACAAAGGATAAGCGTGAATGAATAGTAAAGCACTGTACAAGTTAGGTTATGGCATGTATGTCATCGGGGCGAGGAAGGGGGATAGGTTTAATGCTCAGATTGCCAACACCGTATTCCAGATAACCTCGGAACCGCCGACGATTGCTGTCAGCATCAACAAGAATAATCTAACCCATGAGTTCATCCGGGAAAGCAAGGTCTTCACTGCTTCCGTTCTCTGTCAGAGTACACCTCTCTCCTTCATCGGACACTTCGGGTTTAAGTCGGGACGGGACATAAATAAACTGGAAGGCATTAACTATAAGATAGGCGTGACTCAGGCTCCGGTGATTCTGGATAATGCGGTGGCTTATCTGGAAGCTAAAGTAATCAAGGAAGTGGATGTGGGTACCCATACTATTTTTATTGGTGAAGTCGTGGAAGCGGATGTTATTCTTGAAGAAGCCTGCATGACTTATGACTACTATCATCAGATTAAGCGGGGCAGCACGCCCAAAACTGCCCCCAGCTATGTTGCCACAGAGAAAGAGGTAGCATCCACGATGGTAAAGATGGTAAAATACGAATGCACCGTTTGCGGCTACATTTATGACCCGGAACTGGGCGACCCCGATGGTGGTATTAAGCCCGGGACGCCATTTGGAGAACTGCCTGATAGCTGGGTGTGTCCCGTCTGTGGAGCCAGTAAAGACCAATTTAAAAGGAGATTAGAGTAAATAGTCAAAAGAGAGGAGGCGAAAATGCTGAAAATCGCGACCAAGACCAAGCTGAGTCCTGAAGAGGCAATCAAAAAAGCCGTAGACTTCTTTGGTCCTAAAGGCCATGGGATGAAGGTCAAAGAACAGAGCGCTGAATGTGCCTACTTTGAGGGTGGGGGTGGTGGCGTTAATGTCACTACTTGCGCTGAGAAGAAAGGGTCATCAGTAGAGATAGAATCCCGGGAGTGGGATTTCCAGGTTAAGGAATTCATCCGTAAGATTCACTAATTCCTTGATTTCAAGAGATATACAAAAAATAGGCCTGCTCAAGAAAAAGACTGGGACTGGACAAATATAGAGACTGGTGCTATTATTGAGCAGAATTCAGTAATCTTGAGGCCGTCTACGATATAAGGCGACCGAGAATGAATAATTGGAGGCGTGACAGATGGCAAACACAAAAAAGACATCAGTTACCAAGGCATCAGCTGCACTACTGGACTTATTGAACCAGGCAATAGCCAGAGAGCTACAGGTTGTCGTGCAGTACATGTGGCAGCATGTTCAGTGGGGTGGAGTAAAGGGGTTTGCGGTACAAAGCGCCCTTAAGTCCACTTCAATGGCGGAAATGAAGCACGCTGAAGCCATCGCTGAAAGGCTTTTTTATCTGGGCGGGACACCAACGACCAAACCGACACCAATCTTCGTCGGTGAGACCCTGAAACAGATGATCGCCCGAGATGTCAAAGACGAAGAGGATGCTATCAAGCTCTACAAGCGGATTATCGAAACCGCCCGAAAAGAAGGTGATGAAACGACCAATCGCCTGTTTAGAGAAATATTACAGCAAGAAGAAGACCATCATGATTTATTCATCTCCCTATTAGAGGAGATATAAAACTTAAGTCCGGTTTAACAACAATTTAGTTATCATCCCGCCTCAAGCATTTTATCTAACGCATCTTTCGCTCTGAGGCGGGTTTTTTATGGGAACTTTTACCTGGTGAGTCATATTCTCAGGAGACCAAAATACCGATTCCATAACGCCGGGCGGCAGGATTTCCTATCAGCTCACTCTCCAATCGTTGGCGTAGATATTCATCTTCTTACCGCGCACTGAGCCGATGAGGGTGATGCCCAGTTGATTTGATATTCTCACTCCCAGACTGGTCGGCGCCGATATGGAAACGACGATGGGGATACCTCTTTTGGCTACTTTGTTCAAGATTTCTGAGGAGACGCGGCCGCTGGTTATTACCAGATGGTTATCGGTGGATTTGCCTTCGAGAAAATATCTGCCAAAGATTTTATCAATGGCGTTATGCCGGCCGATATCTTCGCTGAAAGCCTGAATACTTTTCCGGTCGCACAAAGCAGCGCTATGGACACCATGAGTAGCCAGATAAAGCTCCGAACCGTGTTGAAATTGGTTCACCAGAGCAAAAACTTCATCAGGCGATATCGTCATCTTAGATTCTACTTTCGGGATGGCAGCATCGACCGCCCGGAAGAAAGTAGTCCCCGCACCGCAACCTGAAGTCAATACCCGTTTGGCCAGGACTTCCTGGGTGAACCCTTTATCTTCAATAGTTTCCAGCCGGACCAGACCTCTGCTGTCATCCACCAGTAGCTTGGTAATTTCCGCCTTGCTAGCGAGCAGTCCCTCGGAGACAAGGAAACCAACGGCCAGAGATTTTAAATCGCCAGGAGAACACAGTAGCGTGACTAATTCTTTGTTGTTCAGAATGATAGTTAGAGCGGATTCCCGGGCAACTGTTTCCTCAACGTTACTTCTGCCTTCTTGAGTAACCCGCAATATGGGGACTTTCTCGACTTCATCGTCAATTTCCATCAGGCGTTATCTCCCTTATCTGGTCGCCCGGCTTAACGTGTCCGCCACGAATCACTCTGGTAAATACCCCTTCCTTGGGCATAATGCATTTACCGATTTGCTGGAATATGGCACAGCCGCTATGGCAATCCTTGCCGATTTGGGTAACCCTTAAAATAGTGTCCTTGCCGACACTAATTTCAGTGCCGACAGGCAGCACCACCAGGTCTATTCCCTCGGTGGTCAGATTCTCGGCAAAATCTCCGGGATTAACATCGTAGCCCATGTTCCGCATCTTATTAATGCTTTCAATGGCAATCAGGCTGACCTGACGGTGGCTGCTGCTACTGGCATGAGCATCACCGACCATGCCATACTCTTCTTTAATGACACCTTCGGCTATCTGTTCTTTTCTGGTGCCTACCTTCTCACTCTTACAAACAGCGATTATCTTAGCCATATTTATCTTCCGTCCCTCTCTATTCTCCCTCCACATACTACCATATCTCCGTCATAAAAGACCACCGTTTGCCCCGGCGTAATTGCCAGCTGAGTCTCGGTAAACTTTACATAAAGCCTCTCATTATCCAGAGGGGTTACCATCGCTTCGGCTTCCCGGTGTGCGTACCTTATCTTTGCCTTTAGCCTGGTCGGTTGCTTCAATCCGTCTACCGCTATCCAGTTCAATCCGGAGGCAATCAGTTCATCCCCGTATAATTCCTCTTTACTACCTACGATGACAGCATTTCTGCCGCAGTCAATGTCAGTAACATAGAGCGGTTCCTTGGCTGAGATACCCAGTCGCCTGCGCTGCCCGATAGTATAAAAGGGGATTCCCTGATGCTCTCCCAAAATATGGCTCTTCTTATCCATTATTGGCCCGGGCTGTGCTCTCCCCGCTATCAGAGAAGAGTAACCCCCCTCAATGAAATCCTGGCTCTCAGGTTTCCCCCCAACCTTCAGTCCAAAATCAGCCGCCATCTTTTTTACTTCGGCCTTGGTATAGTTGCCGATAGGAAAGAGGGAACAAGCGAGCTGACTCTGTGAGAGCGAGGAAATAAAATAGGTCTGTTCTTTACTTAAGTCCCGAGCCTTTTTCAATAGATAGCGGCGCTGATTCTGCTCATATTCTACCCGGGCATAGTGGCCAGTGGCAAAGTAATCGAACTCGATGCCGCTCTCTTGAGCCTTTTTAAGTAGAGCTGCGAACTTGACCCGGGAGTTACACCTGGGGCAGGGATTAGGTGTTCTCCCGGACAGGTACTCGCCGCAGAAGTAGTCCAGCACCTCGGTCCGATACTCTCGCCTCAGGTCGAAAATATGGAAATCGATTCCTAAAGTTCGGGCAACCTCACGGGCATCCTCGATATCTTCCGCCTCACCCGGTCCGTAGCAGCCATGACGCACCCCATCTCGCAGCGGGCCTTCCCCATCCCATATTCTCATGGTTATACCGCTGACCTGATAACCGTCCTGTTTGAGCAGAGCCGCGGCTACGGATGAATCTACCCCGCCACTCATACCCACGGCTACCTTTATTTTGTCTCTTTTAAGCATGCTTCAGCATTTCACTTTCTCTTGGCGTAATAGTCATCGATAGCCGATTTAAGCGCTTCCTCGGCCAGGACGGAACAGTGCATCTTAATGGGGGGTAATCCGCCCAGCGCCTCAGCTACCGCTCGATTGGAGATTTCCAATGCCTCGGCGATAGTCTTGCCTTTAACCATCTCGGTAACCATCGAACTGGTGGCAATGGCGGCGCCGCAGCCGAAGGTCTTGAACTTGGCATCGACGATAGTGTTATCTTTGACCTTGATATAAAGCTCCATGATATCGCCACACACAGGGTTACCGACATGCCCGATGCCGTCCGGCTTTTCCATGTCGCCGACATTCCGCGGGTTGCGGAAATGTTCCATCACCTTTTCACTGTATAGTGTTCTTACATTTTCTGGCACTTCTTCTCTCCTCTCTATTTCTTCATCAGGGGAGACATAGCTCTGAGTTTGGCAATAACTCGGGGTAATACCTCCAAAACCTGATTTATTTCTTCTTCAGTGGTCCACTTGCCCAGGGTCATCCTCAGAGAACCATGCGCCAGTTCATGAGAAAGCCCCATTGCCAGAAGAACGGCCGATGGTTCCAGACTGGCTGAGGTACAGGCGGAGCCGGTAGAAACACAAATCCCTTCCAGGTCAAGATTGAGCAGTATCGATTCTCCTTCGACAAAGTTAAAGCTGATATTGACGTTGTTGGGTAATCTCCTCTTAGGATGACCATTTAAGCGGACATCCTCAATACGTTCCAGAATGCCTTTGATGAGGCGGTCACGCAGGTGAGTCAGACGCTGCGCTTCCTGTCCCATCTCCCGCTGGGCCATTTCGGCGGCGGCACCAAAACCGACAATCCCGGGTACATTCTCGGTAGTCGCCCGCCGTTTCTTCTCCTGGTCGCCACCATGCAGAAACGGGACTAATCGTGTACCCTTTCTGACATATAATGCGCCCACTCCTTTGGGGCCGTACAGTTTGTGCGCTGACATAGACAGTAAATTTACTCCCAGCTCATCCACAGCTATGGGGATATGTCCCACCGTCTGTACTGCGTCAGTATGGAAATAGACCTTGGCTTCCTTGGCAATCTGGCCTATTTCGGCGATTGGTTCGATAGTACCCACCTCATTATTGCCATACATTATCGAGATAAGAATAGTCTTGACGGTAATCGCCTTCTTCACATCTTCAGGATTAACTAGGCCATACTCGTCCACCGGCAGGTAAGTTACCTGAAAGCCTCTCTTCTCTAAGAACTTACAGGTTTCCGATACTGCGTGATGTTCGATAGAGCTGGTAATGATATGATTCCCTTTAGACTCATTAGCCAGAGCTACGCCTTTCAGCGCGGAGTTATCGGCCTCAGTTCCCCCGCTGGTAAAGACGATTTCCTCATCCCGCGCCCCGATAAGATTGGCAACCTTGGCTCTGGCCTGTTCCAGGGCTTCCTTTGCCTCCAAACCGTAGGAATAGATGCTGGAAGGATTGCCAAACACCTCGGTAAAATAGGGTAACATCGCCTTGACTACTTCAGGATGTGTTGGCGTGGTGGCCGCATAATCAAGATATATCGGTTTCATTTTTCCATTCTCCCTTAGTTATCCTTGCATAATATCACCGATAACGGGGTCGACTCTGACCCCCTTAGCAGTGACCCACTTGATGCCCTGCTCGATATCCTTTTCCTCTCCCTCAAGCTCCAGCACCACCCAGCCTTTATTTTCGGTTACATCGGCACGGCGGACGTTGGTAATCACACTAAATTTCTTTCCCAGATTATAAATAATAGGCTCCTTGATTAGTTTCTGAGGAAAGGTAAACATTACCTGTCTCTTTGCCATTTTCTTCACCCCCCTGTACCTTTCTTAGTATTAGTATCGCATTGGTGTACTCTACGAGTTCAAACCGGCATACCGAGCACTTCCTCAAAGGATTCAAGAGTAGGCTGAACAGTAAAGGGCCTAACAATGTCGGCTACGGTATCCTGTGTTCTGGGACCGGCCCCGGTAATATAAGCTACGGTAAGTTCATTCTTTTTAATTGTGCCTGAAGCTGCCAACCTCTTGAGTCCGCCAATCACCACTCCGCCGGCGGCTTCGGTAAAGATACCTTCAGTTTGCGCCAGTAATTTCATCCCGGCAATGGCTTCTTCATCGGGGACGGCACAAGCATCACCACCTGACTGCCGGACGATTCTCAGTGCGTAGTAACCATCGGCCGGGTTGCCGATAGCTATGGATTTGGCAATAGTGTTTGGCTCCACGGGATGTACATGCTGTGAGCCTGCCTGAAAGGCATTGACGATAGGTGAAGACCCTGCCGCCTGGGTTACATACATACGGGTATTGACCGGCCCAATCAAACCGAGCATGGATAACTCTTCCAGTCCTTTCCATATCCGGGTAAAGTGTAGCCCCGATCCGGCCGTGGTAATAGCACAGTCAGGGGCACGCCAGCCCAGTTGCTCAGCCACCTCGAAGCCCAGGGTCTTATTCCCTTCGGCATAGTAGGGTCGGAGATTAATATTGATGAAGCCCCACTTATACTTTTCCGCCAGCCGCGCACAGAGCCGGTTGACATCGTCATAGCTTCCATTAACCGTCACCAGAGTCGGGTTATAGATGGCTATCCCCACCAGCTTGCCCGGTTCTACATTAGAGGGGACAAAAACATAAGCCTTCATATTCGTTCTGGCTGCCAGGGCCGCCACGCTGGCTGCTAAATTACCAGTTGAGGCACAGGCGACCGTATCGAAGCCGAATTCTTTGGCTTTGGTGATAGCTGTTGAAACCGGCCTATCCTTGAAGGAGTAGGTCGGGTTAAGGCAGTCATTCTTAATATAGAGTTGTTCAAGTCCCAGTTCCTTACCCAGTCTCTCCGCTTTGACTAAAGGAGTGAAACCGGCGCCAATATCGACTACACCACTACTGACCGGCAGCAAGTCCTGATAGCGCCACAGGTCCCGTGGTCCCGCAGCAATCTTTTCCCTGGTGAGCACTTTAGCTATAGCCTTGTAGTCATAGCTGACATCCAATGGACTCAGGCAAAACTCACAAAGATTGACGGGTTGCAGAGGATATTCCTGTCCGCATTTTCGACAACGTAAAGCTGTGGCAAAAGACATTATCGCACTCCCTTAACTAGGCTCCAGTGCCTGACGTAAATCATCGATTAAATCATCCTTATTTTCCAGACCCACTGACAATCTGACCAGGTCATCGCTAATCCCCACTTTTTGGCGGTGTTCTTTAGGCATCGAGGCATGGCTCATCGTCGCCGGATGCTCAGCCAGAGAGGCAATACCCCCCAGTGACTCCGCCATCACAATAATCTTTATTCTTCTCAGGCAGGTTTTCACTGCTTCGATGCCACCTTTCAATTCAAAAGACACCATACCGCCGAACCCCTTCATCTGTCTCTTGGCCAGTTCATGACCGGGATGGGACTTGAGTCCGGGATAAAATACCCTCTTTACCGCCGGATGCTGTTGCAGATAGTTAGCTACCGCTAAGGCGTTTTCCTCATGTTGCCTCATCCTTACCGGCAGGGTCTCGATGCCGCGCAGCACCAGCCAGCAGTCAAAAGGAGAAGCACAGGTGCCCATAGCATTAAGCAGAAATTGAACCCTTTCCGTCAATTCGTCAGTCGTGGTGACGATAGCACCGCCAACGACATCGCAGTGCCCGTTGAGATACTTGGTTGTCGAGTGAACAACCAGGTCAATACCATACTCGATGGGACGTAAGAAATAAGGGCTGGCAAAGGTGTTATCGATTACCGTCATTAGATTATGCTTTTTAGCAATAGCAACTGCCATCTCAAGGTCAACGATATTGAGTAGCGGATTCGATGGAGTCTCCAGCCATAGCATCCTGGTGTTGGGCTTTATCGCCTTTTCAATCTTCTGCCGGCTATCCATTCTTATGAAGGTGAACTCCAGCCCGAAATTAGGCATCACATCCTGGAATAGCCTGTATGTTCCTCCATAACAATCATCCCCGCAAATTATATGGTCGCCCGCTTTGAGCAAGTGAATGGCCGTAGTTTCGGCGGCCATGCCGGTAGCAAAAGCAAAACCGGCTTTCCCACCCTCAAGCCGGGCGATGGTCTCTTCCAGCACCTTTCTCGTCGGGTTAGCGGTGCGGGAATAATCGTACCCCCTCGTCTTGCCAATATCTTCAAAAGCAAAGGTTGATGTCTGGTAGATAGGTATTGAGACGGCACCGTAGGCTCTGTCCGGTCTCTCTCCAGTATGAATGGCTAACGTTTCAAACTTCATATTCCTTCTCCCCGACCGAATTCGGTTACTATCTCTCTCCTCATCTCCTCAAGTTCATCTTCCGGAGCCTTCAATCCGCTTATATTTTCGAGCTTGCTCAGGCGTTCTTCCAGTTTATCCTGCTCTTTTAAGACCAGCCGTATTGCTTCGGCTACCGGGTCAGGTAACTTCCCATGTTCTAAATCCAGGATATGCTCATGGCGGTCCTCTACCGTTCTCCCCGGAATACCGACTACGGTAGCTCCAGATGGTACTGAGTTGACTACCACTGAGCCGGAACCAATCCTGGCTCCATCCCCGATAATAATTGGACCCAGAGCGATAGCTCCGGCGCCCATCACGACATTATTACCGATTGTAGCATGGCGCTTCCCCTTTTTTAAAGTAGTGCCGCCCAGAACAACACCCTGATACATGAGCACATCATCACCTATCTCGGCGGTTTCCCCGATGACCACCCCCGCCCCATGGTCAATAAAAAAACGATGACCGATTTTGGTACCGGGGTGAATTTCAATATTGGTCAAAAATCGGTTGATATGGGAGATGAGACGTCCCAGCAGCCTAAAGTTATGCTGCCAGAAGAAATGAGCCAGACGGTGGGACCATAATGCGTGTAAACCAGGGTAGCAGAGAATTACCTCGAGAATACTCCGTGCTGCCGGGTCTTTAGAAAGTACTGTCTGAATATCTTCTCTTAAGGTATTGAACATAATATTTCTGGCTTACCGAGCTCTTAATTTTCTACTCACCATTATATCATATAATCCTCTCCAACCCTCCTTCTTCCCCAGTGTATTTTTTCCCAGTATCTTTCATGGAAGTAGTAAAGTACCAGCCTGATGCTGTGGAAGGTAACCGTTATCAGTGTCGTCTGCTCCCAACTGCGAGTGAACAGCCACGATAAACCCCCGAGTATGAAAATCCCGATTACTCGCCATGTAATCGACTTCACCCAGGAACGGGCGCAGGAATCGACTGAATTCGCCATTTTAAATCGCCCTTTGAAATCGGTTTGGTTGTTTCTTACTTACTCTATTTGGAAAAGGTCAGAGCAAACCTGCTTTCATTTTCTTGCTTAAAGTCAGGTTTCATATCTCTGGTCTTGAGCTCTTGCACCACACTCTTAAGGGAATCTCTATCGCCCAGTATTATTCTGACGGTTTCTCCCTCATCCAGATTGTTGATTACTTCGGTAGCTTTTACCTTTGATAAAGGACAAATAAAACCGCTCAAATCATATTCTGTAATCATTACCCTCTCTCCTGCTTGCTTCGGCTTCTCTTTCCAGGACATCTTTATAAAAACTGGCATATTTAAAGGCGTCATCAGGTGAGATAACCACGGCCAGGCCCGGCCTTGATTCAGCATAGCGTAAAGCAGCATAAAGTATTGCCCCGGTGGTCGGGCCAACGGGAATGCCATCTCTTCGAGCCAAATCAATCGCTGTTCCGTAGGCATCTTCGTCAGCCACCCCGATGGTTTCGTCTATCACCGAGTAGTCCAGAATTTTGGGAATAAACTCTTCCGCCAGACCGGTGATTCTCTTCATACCGGGCAGTTTATGGTTTGAAGAAGCCGGCTCAACCCCGATGATTTTTATTGCCGGGTTTTGCTCTTTAAGATACCTGCCGACGCCGGTGATGGTGCCACAGGTGCCAAATCCGGCAAAGAAATAATTGACTTTGCCCTGCGTCTGCTGCCATATTTCCGGTCCGGTGCCACGATAATGGGCCTGGACATTTAGTTCATTTTCGTATTGATTAGGGCTGATATAGCGGTCTTTAGTCGCCGGACTTTTAATCAGGGCATTAACTATTCCCCGTGCCCCCTCAGTAGGGAATAGGGGACACAAGGCATCATCAGCCTCGGTCAGTTTGGCTCCCAGGAATCTTAACATTACCTTCTTTTCCTCAGGAATTTTCTCTGGAACGGCAATCTCCACCGGTATCCCCAGGGCATTGGCGATACAGGTTAAGGCAATGCCGGTATTGCCTGAGGATGGCTCGACCACTGTCCTATCGCCCACTTCCATCGCTTTGAGCATTTCATGAGCAATCCTATCTTTGACCGAGCCGAAAGGATTATATCTTTCCAGCTTGAGATAGATTTGGAAATCCTTATTGGGGTTGATTTTATTCACCCTGACTAATGGCGTCGGATTTTCCGGGCTGGCGATTAGCTGGGTTATGTCAGAATAAACCCTTAGTTTATGGTTTAATTTTTGCTTTGTCATTTTAGTATTTGAGTATGAATACCGCACTCCCCTCCGCATTTGCTGGTATTCTGCCATCGGCCGTCCCGCTCAAGTTCTCCACCGGGGTGTGAGCAAGGGGCACAGCCCAGAGAACGATAGCCCAGTTTATACCAGGGATGAGGTTCAATACCCCTGGTGGACATATAGCGCCAGACCTCAGCTTCGGTAAAAAGCAAAATCGGGTTTATCTTGATAAGTCCCCCCTTATTTTCCACTTCCTGGTAGTCAACCCTGGTCCTGCCTTCGGTGTTTCTTAAACCGGTTATCCAGGCATCCAAGCCACTTACGGCTACTTTGGTCGGGTCTACTTTAAGCAGCCGGCAGCATTCATCCGGGTCTGCCTCATAAATGGCTTGGCCCGTTGTCATCTGAACCTGGGACTTTTTCTGCTCAAATTCCCTGGTAGGTAAGAGTAT
>JACPSA010000070.1 GCA_016193545.1 Chloroflexota bacterium | reverse complement strand
TGATGGGTCTTGCCTAAATGTCATTCTGAAGAAGTCCTTCGGACGAGGGACGACGAAGAATCTCAAGGTGGGGGTTGGCAATACGCAGATAATACCCACCACCCTGAGACCCTTCGTCCTTCAACGGAAGGACTCCAGGGTGACACGAATATGGGACTTTTAGGGCAAAGCCTATCTGAGGAGTGGGTGATTGTTTTGGGGGAGATAGACTGGCTGGAGCTATGGCGGGAACTGGCCACTATGATGAAGCTGAGGAGTGGCGATTGGGTGAGCCGGTACGCCATCCACGCCCGCAGCCTTCAGGTCGACAAGACTCTTCGAGCCGAGTCTTCAGTCCGAGGCCAGGCTGGGGAGAAGCCCGACCCCCTTCTCGACTTTATTCTGCGGAACATTGATAGTCGGAGTACTGTCCTGGATGTGGGGGCGGGCGCTGGCCGATGGGCGATTCCAGTGGCACGGATTGCCAGGAGTGTTACGGCGGTTGAACCATCGGCTGACATGCAGGACATGCTGCGCCAGAGAATTACCGCTGCCGGGCTGAGTAATATCCAGATTGTGGCGGCTACCTGGCAGGAAGCTGCCGTTGAGCCTCATGACGTCGTTATCTGTGCTCATGCAATGAATGCCAGCCCGGAATTTGCCGATTTCGTCCATAAGATGGAGCGTCATGCCAGACAGAGGTGCTACATTGCTCTGCATCTGCCTCCTTACAACGGTATCATCAATGACTTGTCTCTGGCGATTTACGGACACCGTTATGACAGCCCCAACGCTATCGTCGCTTATAATGCGCTTTATGCTATGGGTATTTATGCTAATGTGCTGGTGGAAGAGGCTATCGACCTCTGGGAAAATGATACTATCGAAGAAGCCTTTGCCCGTGCCAAGCGGCACCTTCGCTTGGAGTCATCGACTGTTCATGATGGGCTTATCCGCAGTACCCTCGCCCACCGTTTAACCCTGAAAGATGGCCGGTATGTCTGGCCCGATGGTATGCGTTCCGTTTTGCTATGGTGGAGTCCTCATGATTACAGCCCGGTAAAGTAACGGAAAGCCAGTAAAATGAGTTCCGCAGGAAACAGTATGATGGCAACTTTAAAGACATTGGGTGCTATCCAGTCGGGCAGGAAAATATCGGTGACCGAACCTTTTAAGGCCCCCAGTTTTTCGGCAAAGGTTGTCAGCGGGCACGTCCATTGATTGAGCATAAGCACTACTCCATTGATTAAAATAGAACCGATGGCTAATAGCAGGAACAGGTTGTAAGTCCCGCTGATGCCGGCATACAATATATAGAACAGGCAGGCCGCCTGAAAAAAGAATACTAGCGTATGAACGTATTTCATCAAAAGCAGTTTATTTGACATGTGGAAATATGATAAAGCATGAAAGTGGTAAATGACAACAGTAGGCCCTCATTTGAGCCGGGGTATATTGCTCTATACCGTTCCGGGGAGCTGCTGCGCCGGGCTGAGGCACTGGAAGCGCGGCTGGCTTCATGTGATATTTGCCCCCGTGAGTGTGGCGTCGACCGTTTGGCCGGAGAAGAAAAGTTCTGTCATTCCGCTTTTCTGCCGATAGTCTCATCAGTCTGTGCTCACCATGGGGAGGAGCCGGCCCTTTCCGGGAGCCGGGGTTCGGGGACGATATTCTTCGGCAACTGCAATATGAGGTGTGTCTACTGCCAGAATCATCAGATTAGCCAGGATTGGGCAACGCAGAAATCGAAGGAAATGGACTGTCATACCCTGGCGGAAGGCATGCTCTATCTCCAGGATGAACTGGGGTGCCACAATATCAACTTTGTGTCTCCTTCGCACTTTGTTCCTCAACTGGTGCGGGCGGTGCTGGAGGCAGTGCCGATGGGACTCAGGCTGCCGCTGGTCTACAATACCGGTGGCTATGATTCAATCAGGACCTTGCGGGCGCTGGAGGGGATAATAAGCATCTATCTGCCGGACCTGAGATATGCCTCTGATAAGTGGGCGAGGAAGTTCTCTCAGGCTCCCGACTATGTGTCGCATGCCCGCGCCGCGATTCAGGAGATGTACCGGCAGGTCGGTGATGTGGTGCTGGATGAGGCTGGAGTAGCGCAGAAGGGACTAATCGTGCGTCACCTGATACTGCCTAACGGACTGGCCGGTAGTGAAGACTCTCTCACCTGGCTGGTCAATCAGGTTTCGCCTGCTGTTACGGTGAGTATTATGTCGCAATACTTTCCCGCCCACCGGGCAGGGCGTATTCCGGCTCTTTTAAGGACAATATCGCCGTCAGAGTATTCAGAGGTTGTTCGACTGGTGGACAGGTTGGGACTGGAGAATGGCTGGATACAGGAAATGGGAGCAGCGGAGAACTACTTGCCTGATTTCAAGCGACCGGGTCATCCCTTCGATTCAACAGTGGTGAGCTGAGGATTGTCTCTGTAGCCTTACTTTCTTTTCCTCATGGTAAAGGCAAAGTGGATTTTCTTGCCGTTAAGCTTGTCCTTTTTATTGACATTGGCAATAAAGGTTTTTAAGTCGGGTAGTGGTTTGTCAGTCATAAAACGTCCTTTTCAGCAGATTTTCTATTTTGTCACTCATTGTATCATATCGTTGCGCATAAGACCAGTTTAGCCTAGTAAAGATGGTTCCTCTTAATATTTCTTGTTAATTGACCTCACCCCCTTTAGTCCCTCTCTCCTTGAAAGGAGAGAGGGAAGAGATTTGAGAGAGGGGCTTCGCCCCTCTCTCACCTACACTCCCCC
>JACPSA010000085.1 GCA_016193545.1 Chloroflexota bacterium | reverse complement strand
CTTCGGCTCTACCTGTCACGGTGCGGGCAGGGTGCAGAGTCGTGGTGCAGCTAAACGCAGCCTGAGAGGTACCGATGTTGCCCAGGCGCTGGCGGCAAGAGGGATTATCGTTAAGGCTGGCAGTATGTCGTCGCTGGCTGAGGAAGCCTCGGAGGCCTATAAGGATGTGTCCGAGGTAGTTGATGTAACCCACCGGGCGGGTATCTCCCGTAAGGTGCTCAGGTCAGTGCCGATGGGAGTCATCAAGGGATAAATAGTTTGTCATTACAGTGCAGGCTTCAGCCAGAAAGTTCAGACTGAAGGCTGGAATCCACCCCACCTACCCACGGGTAAACACCTGCCTACGCAGGGGTGACAAGAGAAGTTGATATTGTCATTGCGAGTCCACCATAGGCGAACGAAGCAATCCGCACTGGCTATTACATATCACACTTACGGATTGCTTCGTCGCTTCGCTCCTCGCAATGACAACTCTTTCATTATTATTTAAGTACATTTTAATTAGTATTGCTTAATTGACCCTACCCAAAAGACTCCCAAAGTTGGGCTTACTTTTTCTTGCCCATACGTTCGTGTCACGGCATCATGCTCAGCGAAATAACGCCACCAAAAGTTCGGTTTATGTTCCCTTTTTCTGCATTCATCTAATCCACACTTTATCTTCTCAATTAGACCATCTATTTTGTCATTATATACGCTAGGTTTTTTTACCATACTTTTCCATTTTCTATAAGTACAGTATACCCTTATGGCTACTAGAGCACAGCGAAAACGCCCTTCCTCATAGCCATGTCGAGATATCTGCTTATTTGCTTCTGTCAAATCGTCTAAAATTATTTTGGTAAGTCTATCTTGGTGAGTGTCAATAGATGTCCAGTGTTTTGCCTTTGCTTCGAAAACACAGGTGTATGGTTTTTGACCCCGCGCAGGAACCCAAATAAGTAAATCTGGCACATAGTTGGTTTTTAGTCCCCTACGTAATTTGTCTGGAATGTTAACATTATAATCTTGTACGGATATATACTGACATCTACTTGCAGACTGGGCTATATGGCCTATTTGTGGTCGTTCCCCATAGTAAAAAGGCATTATATCGGTTTTTCGTATGAATTCATCATAATATTCTCCTAATTGATTAAACAGGTTTTCAATAAATTTTCTGTATATGGGACTCGTCCTGTTATCCAGCCATATAACATTATCGTACATTTATTTTATTCTTTTTTGCTTGAGCAGCCAGTACTCCAGGCCGTCGGCTAATGCCAGCCAGCTAGCTTCGATGATATTGGTCGAACTGCCTACCGTTGTCCACTCTTCGATGCCGTCGCTGGACTCGATAAGAACGCGTACCTGAGATTCGGTGCCGGTGTCTTCTTCCAGGATGCGGACCTTGTAGTCAATCAGCTTGACCTGGGCTAAGCTGGGATAGAACTGGAGGAGCGCCTTGCGTAATGCTTGGTCGAGGGCGTTGACCGGGCCGTTACCCTCGGCGGCAGTATGAATTATCTCAGAGCCTACCCTTACCTTCACCATCGCCTCAGCCAGTGTTTGCTCCAGGTTGTTGCGGGTAGGCTGACGACGCCTGGTTTCGACGACCACCATGAAATCGACTAACTCGAATAGTGGGTGGTAATCGGGCTGGCTACGACGGAGCAATAGCTCAAAAGAGGCTTCGGCATTCTCATACTGGAAACCACGGCTCTCCAGTTGTTTAATCTGTTCCAGCAGGAGCTGTGTCTGGTTACCCTGTGCTGGTAAATCGATACCCAGTTCCCTGGCTTTGTGGATAATGTTGCCTTTGCCCGATAGTTCAGAAACAACCGTCTTTGGACGGTTCCCTACCCGGACAGGATCGATATGCTGGTAGCTGCCTGACCACTTGCTCAGGGCGGAAACATGAAGTCCGGCCTTGTGACTGAAGGCACTGGTGCCGACATAAGGTAGGGAGGGGTCGGGAACGAGGTTAGCGGCCTCACTGATATAGTGGGATACCTCGGCTAATTTGGCTAATTGCTCATCGGTAACGCAATCAATGCCCAGTTTAAGCTTCAAATTGGGGATAATGGAGCAGAGGTTGGCGTTGCCGCAGCGTTCACCGTAGCCATTGATGGTGCCCTGAATCTGGATTGCTCCGGCCTTGACCGCGGCCAGGGTGTTAGCCACAGCCAGTTCACCATCATTATGAGCGTGAATCCCTAATGGGACATCGGTCACCTTTTTGGCCGCTTTGACGGCTGCCGTTATCTCATCGGGCACGGTGCCTCCATTGGTATCGCAGAGCACCAGACAATTGGCACCGGCCTTGGAGGCAACCTGCAGGCAGCGCAGGCTGTACTCGCGGTTCGTTTTGAAGCCGGCGAAGAAGTGCTCGGCATCGAGGAGAACGGTCAGCCCCTGTGTCTTGAGGTATTTTATGGAATCGGCAATCATATCGAGGTTTTCTTCCAGTGTGGTCTCCAGTACCTGGGTCACCTGCAGATTGGAGCTTTTGCCGACAATGGTAGCTATTTTAACCCCGGCGCTGGCTAGCGCCAGTAGATTGGCGTCTGTTTCCGGCTTGGTTTTAGGACGCCGGGTGCTGCCGAAAGCGACCAGCACGGAATGCCTGAGTTTCAGGCTTCTGGCTTTCTCAAAAAACTCGATGTCCTTGGGATTCGAGCCAGGCCAGCCGCCCTCGATAAAGTGAATACCCAGCTCATCGAGTTTCTGGGCAATATTCAGTTTATCCACCACCGAGAAGGAGATGCCCTCTTTCTGTGCTCCATCACGCAGGGTGGTGTCATAAAGCTGGATTGGTGACAATTACGTGCCTCCTGCTTTCCGGGCAATTAAATCACCCATCTTTTTCGTCCCCACCTTTGTTTTACCTTTTTCCATTATATCACTGGTGCGGTAGCCTTCATTCAAGACCTGCTCGACCGCCGTCTCGATAGTGTTGGCTTCTTTGACCAAACCGAAGGAATAGCGCAGCATCATTGCCACCGTGAGGATGGTGGCAATGGGGTTGGCGATGTCCTGCCCGGCGATAGACGGGGCACTGCCGTGAATAGGCTCGTACAACCCGAACATGCCGCCTCCGTCCTGTGGCACTCCGGCCAGGCTCGCCGAGGGCAGCATGCCCATCGAGCCGGCCAGCACCGATGCCTCATCGGTCAGTATGTCACCGAAGGTATTCTCGGTGACAATAACATCGAAGTATTTCGGAGTCTGTATGAGCCGCATGGCACAGGTATCGACCAGCATGTGTTCCAGTTCTACATCCCGGTATTTTTTAGCTACCTCCATGGTTACCTGCCGCCATAAGCGGGAGGACTCCAGCACATTGGCTTTATCCACCGAGACAAGCTTTTTACGACGGCCGCGTGCCAGCTCAAACCCGACCCGGACGATGCGCTCGATTTCCTGCTCTGAGTAAACCATGGAATCAACTGCTCGCCGTCCCCGTGCTGTCTGCCACTGTTTCTTGGGGCGGCCGAAGTAAAGCCCTCCGGTAAGCTCACGAAGGACAATTAAATCGACTCCTCTGATGACCTCAGGTTTGAGAGCGGTGGAGTCAGCCAGCAAGGGGGAAACTGTGACCGGGCGCAGGTTGGCGAACAGTCCCAGTCCCTTTCTGACTGCCAGCAGGCCGTCTTCAGGACGGACTTTAGCTTTAGGGTCGTCCCACTTAGGGCCGCCGACGGCGCCCATCAATACCGACTGAGCACTGCGGCACATTTTCAGTGTCTCTTCAGGTAGCGCCTCTCCGGTACGGTCGATGGCGATGCCGCCAATCAAACCGTGGTGTAAATTAAAACTATGGCCGAACCTGCTGCCGATAGCCTGTAAAACCTTGATGCCCTCGGCGACGACCTCGGGACCGATGCCATCACCGGCGATAACTGCCAGCTCGATTTTCATGCTAATCCCTCCTAATTTGCGAAATCCTAAATCCTAAATTCT
>JACPSA010000084.1 GCA_016193545.1 Chloroflexota bacterium | reverse complement strand
CCCAGTTCCTGCGCCATATGGGTCGTGTCACTCATACTGCGCCCGACGATAAAAACACGGCGCCCGTGTTTGGCAGCGGCATCGATTACCTGCTGAATACGCGAAATCAGCGAGGAAAATGTGGCAATAATCACTCTCCCCGGTGCTTCGGCGATAACACGGTCCAGGGTCTCACCAACCACTCTCTCTGACGGGGTATAACCGGGCACTTCGGCATAGGTGGAATCAGACAGAAGCAGCAAGACCCCCTGTCCTCCCAGTTGAGCCAGCTTGGGCAAAGCCGTTACCTTACCACTAACCGGCGTATAGTCAAGCTTAAAATCACCACTATGGACTACGCTGCCGATAGGAGTATAGATAATTAGACCGGCGGAATCAGGGATGCTGTGGCAAACGGGAAAGAACTCTACTTTGAATTTCCCCAGTGTAATTTTTTCTCCGAAGTTCACTACTTTCAGATTAGCCCCGGAGAGCGTCTTCCTATCCTTAAGTTTAACCGAGATAAGACCCCGCGCCAGCTTGGTGGCATACACCGGCACATTAAGCTCAGGCAGCAGATAAGGCAAGGCACCGATATGGTCTTCATGCCCGTGAGTAATCACGATACCCCTTACCTTCTCCTTGTTCTCCAACAGGTAGCTAATATCGGGAATTACCAGGTCGATACCAAGCATATCTTCCTCCGGGAACATCAGCCCAGCATCAATGACGATGATGTCATTCTCATATTCCATCACCATCATATTCTTACCGATTTCACCCAACCCACCGAGGGGGATAATCTTGAGCTTTGATTTAGCCATTTTGCAAACTTTAAACCTCTTTAATTACAGATTTAACTACCGAGTCCAGCTTCAACTACCGAACATATTTAATTGCTGCGGTGCCGGCTTGACTTCAGCCACATTTTTTGCTTCGGCTAACAGCACTGGAATTTTACGCATATCTTCCTCAATAACCCCACGTAGTCCCCCCTGGTGCAGAGCCGCCGCCGGATGATACATCGCAAAATAGATAACATCATCCTGCCTCTGCGCCGTGCCGTGAATTTTGCTGATACTCTTACCCGGAAAGAACTTAGCCATAGAGTAACGCCCGAGGGTAACAATCATCTTAGGCTGAATTATCTCAATCTGGCGGTCCAACCACGGATGGCAGGCAGCTATTTCGGTAGGCAGCGGGTCACGGTTCCCCGGGGGACGACTCTTAATCACATTGGCAATATAGACTTGCTCACGCTTCAGATTGATAAGAGCCAGCAGTTCATCCAGATACTGTCCTGCCGGACCGACGAAGGGACGCCCCTGCTGGTCTTCATGCCAGCCGGGCGCTTCGCCGATAAACATTATCTCAGCATTTTCAGAACCTTCACCGGGGACCGCTTTAGTCCGGGACTTAAACAAATCACACCGCCGACAGACAGCGATTTCTTGATAAAGCTCACTCAGTGCTGACATTTTTTCCCGGCTAGTCACCATGATAACCCGAATCCGAAAGCCTAATCTCCCTTTATCTGTATGATAGCAAAGGTTATATGTCAAGTCAATTTAGGACAGATTAAACCTCACCCCCTTTATCCCCCTCTCCTCAAAAGGAGAGGGGGACAGGATAAATAATAAGAGGGGCTAACGCCCCTCTTGACACCCTACGAATTCAGTTATCTTCTCAAGGATAACAGAGAATTACGTAGCACTAAATGAGGTTGTGCCTGTTGTGTTAGCTACAGCAACAGCGGTGTTGTAAAACTGCGGAATAGTGTGCTGGAACGGAACTTCGTGCTCCTGGTGGTATATGAATGAGAAGCGTTCTTCAAATTCTTCATCTACGGACGCCAGACTCAAATAGACGAGTCCAGCTATTGTTACGGGATAAATTACCAGCTTGCCGCTTTTCACCCAATCCATACTTACCCTCCGTACCTACTATAACATATAGCACAAAGTCGGTTGACAGCCCCACGGCGTCGTTGTAGACTTCAAAAAGGAGGGAAAATGAGCTTTTTAAGTCAAACCGACCCGGAAATCAGTCATGCTCTCGAAATGGAGGCAAAAAGACAAAGGGAAACGATAAACCTGATCGCTTCTGAGAACTACGCCAGCAAGGCTGTGCTTGAAGCCCAGGGCTCATTTCTGACTAACAAATACGCTGAGGGTTATCCCCAACATCGCTACTACGGCGGCTGCGAAAACATGGATATAGTGGAAAACCTGGCGATTGAACGCGCCAAGGAACTGTTCCACGCCGAGCACGCCAATGTCCAGCCGCACAGCGGCGCTCAGGCGAATATGGCCGCCTACTACGCCTTGCTGGAATACGGTGATACCGTTATCGGTATGAGACTGGCGCATGGTGGTCATCTCACTCACGGCGACAAAGTCAGCTTCTCCGGCAAGTCATATAACTTTATCACTTATGGTGTCAGTAAAGAAACTGGCCGAATCGACTATAAAGAGCTGGAGAGACTTGTCCTGGAACACAAACCTAAATTGATTGTAGCCGGAGCCAGTGCTTACCCCCGTATTATTGATTTTGAGCGTTTCCGTCATATCGCCGACCTGGTCGGAGCCAAACTGATGGTTGATATGGCACACATCGCCGGCATGGTAGCTGTCGGCCTGCATCCCACACCGGTCCCCTACGCCGACGTGGTAACCTCGACCACACATAAGACCTTACGTGGCCCACGGGGCGGTTTTATTCTATGTCGCCACCAGTTAGCTTCAGCAATAGATGCGGCCGTTTTCCCGGAAATGCAGGGGGGGCCCTTGATGCACGTCATTGCTGCCAAAGCGGTCGCTTTCCATGAAGCCGGTCAACCTGACTTCGTGGATTATCAACGCGCTACGCTGGACAATGCGCTGACTCTAGCCACTGAACTGAAGCGCCTGGGGCTGCACCTCATCGCCGACGGCACCGATACCCACCTGGTTTTAGTCGACCTCACCCGGACAGGGGTCAGCGGGAGAGAGGCCGAGCTAGCTTTGGGTCGAGCCGGCATCGTGATTAACCGCAACAATATTCCCTTCGACCCGCGCCCGGCAGTAGCCACTAGCGGCATCAGACTGGGCACGCCAGCAGTTACCACCCGCGGCTTCGGCAAAGAAGAAATGAGATTCATCGCTTCGGCTGTTGTCAGGATACTCACCAATCACGGTGATTCAGCTATCGAGAAGCAGACACGCCAGGAAGTAGAGCATCTTTGTTCTCGCTTCCCGGTGCCCGGCATTGACTGCTGACAATGCTATAATGAATCCGTTTATTATGAGTTAAATAAAATTGAGAAGGGGAATAGCTATTTATGATGGATGAGTTGAAAGTATTCACCGGTAACGCCAACCCAGCTTTAGCCCGGGCAGTAACTGAATATCTGGGTATGCCCCTGGGTAAATGTGAAGTCTTCGAGTTCAGCAATGAGAATATTTTCGTCCGCATCCTGGAAAACGTCCGCCAGCGAGATATCTTTATCATTCAACCCATCTGTTCCCCGGTCAATAAAAACCTGGTCGAGCTATTGATTATGCTCGATGCCTTTAAGAGAGCCTCTGCCGAACGTATCACCGCCGTGGTACCTTACTATGGTTACGGTCGTACTGATAAAAAAGACCAGCCCCGCGTGCCGATAACCGCTCGGTTGCTAGCCGACCTGCTTACCGTAGCTGGCGCTAATCGCCTGCTGACAGTAGATTTTCATGCCGCCCAGATTCAAGGGTTTTTTAACATTCCTGTCGATGAGCTGACCGCGCTGTACCTGCTGAGCGATTATTTCAAGAAAAAGCATTTCGATGACCTGGTAGTGGTCGCCACCGACATCGGCATTTCCAAACGAGCCAGGGACTTCGCCGCCAAACTCAAGGCTCCGCTGGCGATTATGGAAAAGAGACGGGTGGGCAATCACGACCAAACTGAGACGCTCAATGTTATCGGGGAAGTGAACAAACGGGTAGCCATCACTGTCGACGATGAAATAGACACCGCCGGTTCTCTGGTTAATACTGTCACTACCTTAATGGAGCGGGGCGTGCGAGAGGTATATGCTTGCTGCACCCACCCGGTATTTTCCGGCTCGGCTATTCAGCGGATTGCCGCCAGCCCGGTGAAAGAAGTGGTCGTAACTGATACCATTTCGGTCAACGGTGCTAAAAAACTGGATAAAATTACCGTCCTGCCAATAGCTCCGCTGCTGGGTGAAGCCATCCATCGTATCCATACCGGGCAATCCGTAGGAGCCTTGTTCGAGCAATAAGAGATATCTGTAACCTTACCCCCTCTGTCCCCCTCTCCTTGAAAAGGAGAGGGGGAAGATATTGAAAAGAGGGGCTAACGCCCCTCTTAGACACCATGTTAGTTTAGCCACTCGGAGATAGGAAAGTTAAGAGAGGCGAAGCCTCTCTATAGAATCTATTCCCCCCTCCCTTATTAAAGGGAAGGGGGTCAGGGGGATAGGTTGTAACGATAGGATAGAGACTCAGCCAGCATGAAGATGATAGAAGTTTATCGGGCATCGGGTGAGTCAGAAGCTCTAATTATCAAGGGCTTGCTCGAGAGCAATGGCATACCCTGTTTTCTGAAGTCGAATGTAGCCCCATCCGTACATGTGTTCGCTATCGATGGCATGGTCAAGATTATGGTTGATGAATCAATGGCTGAGGAAGCAAAAAGATTGATTACGAGGGATAGTGACAATGCTTAAATGGTTAGGTGGACTTATCGATTCTAATGAAAAACAAGTGCAGCGTTTGCAGCCGCTAGTTGATGAGATAAACGAGCTTGAGCCTGATTTTGCCAAACTCAGTGACGCCGAGCTTCGAGCTAAGACGGATGAGTTTAAAGCCCGCCTGAAAGATGGCTGTTCACTGGATGACCTCTTGCCGGAAGCCTTTGCTACTGTCCGTGAAGCCGCCCAACGGACGATACACCAGCGACATTTCGATGTCCAGCTATTGGGCGGAATCGTCCTGCACCAGGGTAAAATCGCCGAGATGAAAACCGGTGAAGGTAAGACCTTGGTCGCCACCCTGCCCCTCTACCTCAACGCCCTGAGTGGCCAGGGGTGCCACCTGGTCACCGTCAATGATTATCTGGCCAAGCGTGACCATCACTGGATGGGTCCAATCTACCACGCCCTGGGTATTAGCGTCGCCAGTATCCAGCATGAAGCCGCTTTCATTTACGACACTACCTATGAATCCGCCGACCAGCGATGGACTTTTTTGCGCCCTGTCTCCCGCCGTGAGGCGTATCAGGCTGACATTACCTACGGCACCAACAATGAGTTCGGTTTCGACTACCTGCGGGACAATATGGTGGTCGACCTGGCCCAGTGCGTGCAGCGTCCGCTGAACTATGCCATTGTCGATGAGGTCGATAATATCCTTATTGATGAAGCGCGTACCCCGCTTATCATCAGCGGCCAGGCTGAGAAAGCCGAGAAGCAGTACCAGACATTTGCCCGGTCTATCCCCCACCTCCGCCCCAGAATAGATTACACGGTTGATGAAAAGCACCGCGCCGTGAGCCTGACCGAGAGCGGCACCAGCCAGATGGAGACCTTGCTGAAAAAGGAAGGGCTACTAAAGACACCCAATCTTTATGACCCGGACAGCTACTCGCTGACCCGCTATCTGGACAGCGCCCTCAAAGCTCATGTCCTCTATAAAAGAGACCGCGATTATGTCGTTAAAGACGGGCAGGTTATTATCGTCGATGAGTTCACCGGCAGGCTGATGCCCGGCCGCCGCTACTCGGAGGGGCTGCACCAGGCGATAGAAGCCAAGGAGAGGGTCAATGTCCAGCACGAGAGTATGACCTTTGCCACCATCACCTTTCAGAACTATTTCCGGATGTATGACAAACTGGCCGGGATGACCGGCACGGCGCTGACCGAAGCCGAAGAGTTTTTCAAGATATATCAGCTTGAGGTAGTCGTTATCCCGACCAATGCACCGATGATTCGCCAGGATTCCCCTGACCGCATTTATAAAGATGAGAAATCCAAATTCAAGGCGGTAGTCAATGAGGTACAGGAGCTTTATCAGCAAAAACGACCGGTGCTCATCGGTACCGTATCGATTGAGAAATCGGAAGTCCTAAGCGACCTGCTGAAGAAAAAGGGTGTACCGCACCAGGTGCTTAACGCGCGTTGACATCGTGCTGGGGGGTAACCCGGAGGGAAAGACCGAGGCGGAGTGGCAGCAGGGGCACGAAAAGGTGATTGCCCTGGGCGGACTCCACATTCTCGGCACCGAGCGCCACGAGGCGCGGCGCATCGATAACCAGCTCCGCGGTAGAGCCGGGCGGCAGGGCGACCCGGGTAGCTCGCGTTTCTATGTCTCGCTGGAGGATGACATCATCAAGCGCTTCGGCGGCGACCGCATCAAAGGCATTATGGAATGGGCCGGCATGGATGAGAATACCCCAATCGAAAATAAACTGGTCAACCGCTCTATCGAAGGCGCCCAGGTCAGGGTGGAAGGCTACCATTTCGACATCCGTAAACAGTTGGTGGAGTACGACGATGTGGTTAATCAGCACCGCGAGCTTATCTACGGGGAACGGAAAAAGATACTGAGCGGGGCCGACCTTAAAGCCAATACCCTGTCCATGGTCGAGGCAGAAATACGCGGCATGGTGAGCAACCGCATTGCCGATGAGTACGGCCGGGACCGAGATATCACCGGCTTGCTGGCTGATGTCGCCACCATCATGCCCTTACCTCCGGAGATTAACGCCGATACCATTGCCTCACTAAAGCCGGAGCAGATTGAAGAAAGGCTCATCGAATTGGCAGAAGCAGTGTATGAGCAGAGGGAAAAAGAATCAGGTGCCGAGACAATGAGGATGCTGGAGCGGCTGGTCATGCTGCGCACCATAGATAGCCTGTGGGTAGAGCACCTGACCACCATGGAACAGATGCGCCTGGAGGCAGGCTGGCAGGCTTTACGCCAGGTCAAATCAGTGGATGCTTACAAGAACATGGGCTATGAGCAGTACCAGGTATTGCGGGACACCATCCAGCATGATGTGGCACATACCATCTACCATGTAGGCCTGGTGCGGCATCCTTCAACTGAAGGACGGCAACCAGCCCCGGCACCTTCACCCATGGCACAGGCTACCGCCAGTACGGCCGCCAGTCGACAAGACTCTTCGAGCCGCCAGAAACAGCCGGTAAAGGCCGCCGGCCTGCCCGTCAGGCCTTGGCAGGCGGGCAAAAAGATTGGACGCAACGATCCCTGCCCCTGCGGTAGCGGCAAGAAATACAAACACTGCCACGGAGGGTGATTCTCTGTGTCATTGCGAGGGCAAAGCCCGTGGCAATCCGGGTGGAGGGGTTTCGCCCCGCCCAGATTGCTCTCGCCTGCCAAAGTCCAGAAGGGACGACGAGCAGGTCGCCTTCCGACTTCGTCGGAATGGTCTCGCAATGACAATGGAACCAACCAAATACAAATAGAACAATATCTGTCGCTAAGTTGACAAACGGCACAAACCCCGCTATAATATTGTTGTAGACTACAACTACATCAATGGAGGGGATAGAATGACCAAAGAAACCAATCTAATCACTGTCAGGGAGGCGGCCAGAGAATGCGGGCGCAATATGGAAACCGTCCGCAGATGGATTTGGGCCGGGAAGTTACCCGCCGAAAAATTGGGTAACCAGCTTTTCATCAAGAAGGCTGACCTTGACAGCTATTGCCGGGAGACAGCCACGGTACAATATGATACAGAGCACAGGCTTGAGGTTCCTAAACGACTCAAGCGTCTCAGGGAAAGGATACGCGCCAGAACGGGCAGAGACTTTACCGAAGATGAGATTGTGGGCACAATAGAGAAACTGCGCGAGGAGCGCCTGAATGAACTTGAGTTAAGTTTGCCGGAGAATACACCCATGAAATATGAAACTGAAACCGAAAAGAAAGAGGACTTCCTGGAACGGGCGATTCGGTTCCGCAACAAGCTGAGGGCGAGGGGCTATCCTGAGATTGACGCGGCAGCCCTGGTCAGAAAATCTCGAGAGGGACGGATACGTGAACTTCGAAAGAGTCTGCGTTGATGCTAGCCTGGCGGTCACCTGGCTATTGCGCATCCAGCAAGACGAATATGCGGATGCCTTACGCCGACAATGGCTAGCCGACGGGGTTGAGATGATAGGTCCGCCGATGTTTCACGCTGAAGTGACCTCTGTCCTCCGTGAAGAGGTCTTTTTCAAAAGGCTATCACAGGAAGAGGGTGAAGAGGCATTTTCGCTCTATTCCAGTATCCCGATTCGAATTGTGGATGGCATAATGGTCTACCGGTTAGCCTGGGAGCTGGCTAAGGAATTCAATTTGCCGGTATGTTATGATATGCAGTACCTGGCGGTAGCCGAGCTTGAGGACTGTGATTTCTGGACGCTGGATAGAAAGCTGGTTAAAGCCCTTCGGCTGAAGGGCAATAAGCGGGTAAAATGGGTGGGGGAACATAAGGACAAGAAGTCAGTCTGATAACTAATTCCTCTATCCCTGCGGCAGACGGCAAAAAATGCAAACACTGCCACAGGAAGGTGGTAACTATGACTACAGACAAAGAAGCACAATCTCTCAAAACGTTGGGTGGGGCAGCTTTCGAACGCATAGTGGCAAAGATTCTTAACAGCTTCTTGCGAACGGATAATATTGTCGTTACACGTGCTAAGGAAGCAGAACTTAAGAAGTTTATCACAGATAAGAAAAATCTTTTTCAAATTATGGATTTTACCCGAATACCAGTAAAACGTCGCTGTAACCAGAGTCAACTTACAGATTATCCTGACTTAGACTTGTTTGCACTCATCAGACCAAGCCAGTTTGGTCAGCAATGGAGGTTGTTAGCCATTATTAACTGTAAGGTATCTTTCCATGCCCGCCATACAGAAGCGGCTTTTTGGGGACTACTTACCAGACTGAGTTCTAATATTCCATATGTAGTCGTTACCGAAGATAGAGATATTTATAAACCGAAGGCTAGCGAATTGGGTAAATCATGCGAAGAGGCTACAGCAGCTCGCCGACTGCTTGAAAGCTTCAGTGACAGAGTGTATCTAGCAAAAAGATACGAGAATGACCAGGACCCTCGATTAGACGCCGATATATCACTAAAGTTAAGTAATATTGAGAAAGGTATTAGCTCAATCGTATTTGATGACCCGGCCATTCCCTATCATACACAGTATTGCCACAGTGTACGACCATTAGATGACTTGGTGAAAGACCTACGGTATTGGAAAACAGAAATCCCAGTATAGGAAGCTATAAAAATGGAATTTTGGGACAAGATTGTCTGCGGTGACTGTCTTGAAGTGATGCGCCAGATTCCTGACAATACCATTCACCTAGCGATTACTTCACCACCATATAATCTAGGCATTGAATATGATAATCATGACGATAGTCTCGCTTATGATAATTACTTAGACTGGATGAGAAAAGTATGGGTTGAGACAAAACGTATTTTGGTTCCCGGTGGAAGATTCGCTCTAAATATTGCTCCTACCAGCATAAAAAATTTCAGGCCAATACACCATGATTTCTCTAACCAACTTAGGGGCATCGGGATGATAATGCGTACTGAGATTCTTTGGTACAAGCAAACTATGGGAAGAAGAACGGCATGGGGAAGCTGGAAAGCCCCATCGAACCCTCACATTGTTCCTTCTTGGGAATATGTCCTTGTCTTCAATAAAGATTCCTGGACTCTCGAGGGGAACAAGCAAGACGCTGACATCACGGCCGATGAGTTTATGAGATTTTCTGACGGCTTCTGGTACATCCCTCCTGAATCACAACGCAGGGGACATCCTACGCCCTTTCCGGAACAGCTAATTTACAGACTAATCAAATTCTATAGTTACAAAAATAATATTGTTTTAGATATGTTCGGCGGTACCGGCACCGTAGCGGTTGTAGCTGACAAGATAGAAAGACATTTCATTCACATCGATATTTCTAAGAAGTATTGTGAGATTGCTGAGCAAAGACTGAAGACGTCCAGAATGCTCACGGAGTTTCCCTTTCCTGCAGAAAGAATGGCCAAGAGAACTCGCATCGTTACGGAAAGCCCTACATTTCGGAGTGTTAAGAAGCAACCGGCTCAAAGTCTGCTTTTGGACAAGCGAACGGAATACAATGCCAGCCGTTCTGGAATGAAGCAATCTAAGCCTCGAACTGGTAAAGTAAAGAAACAGTAGATAACACAGCTAACTTTAAACTCAAGGAGAGACACATGCTAGACAGACAGGTTGTTGGAGAATTTCTGGATGGGGAGTTTGAGGGGGGAGACTGGGAGATTCCTGATGATATTCCGAAGGATAAGCTGGTTGAGACCTTTTGCCTTTACGTAGAAGATGATTATTACGAGTGGTTGAAGGATAACATTAAGTCTTTCTTTGACCACGGTAACCCTGACTGGGATTGGATAAGAGATAGAATCAGCCACCATGACCAACACTGAAATCGCCGCCGTCTTTTATGATATGATTTTGCTATGGACATAGTTCTTAGCGACCACGTCCGATTTGAGATAGTTCGTCGCCAACTTTCAGAAGAGATGGTAAGAGGTGTTGCGCAAAGTCCTGAGCAAACGCTAAGGTTGAACAAGAAGCGTGAAATCTGTCAAAGTAAGTACTACGACTCAATTGTGGACAGAGAAATGCTTTTGAGAGTAGTCTGTGAGGAAAGAGGTAATATGCTTTTCGTGGTCACTGCCTATAAAACCTCGAAAATCGACAAGTACTGGATTAAGGAGAGCTAAGATGAAAGTGATTTATGACCCAGATACGGATACCTTAAACCTTCTGTTCCGGGACGAGCCTGTTGCAGAGAGTGACGAACTTCGGGAAGGCTTAATCATCGATTACGGAAAAGACGGAAGAATCATCTCTCTTGAAGTGTTAGACGCTTCGCAACACGTGACTGAACCGCAAGGTATCGCCTATGAAGTAACACGGCGACAGAAAGTCCCCTGAGTCAAGCAAGAAGACTATTAGGTCTGTGCCAAATGACCAACAGTGAAATCGCCGCCGTATTCAATGATATTGCCGAGCTGCTCAAGCTCAAGAAGAACAACATCTTCAAGATAAGGGCTTACCAGAAGGCAGCTAAATCTATCGAGCAATCGCTGGTAGCCGTGGAGCAACTGGCTAAGGAAGGCAAGTTGAAGGAAATACCGGGGGTGGGCGAGGCCATCACCAAGAAGATTACCGAACTGGTCACTACCGGACACCTTCAATTTTATGAGAAGCTGAAAGCCGAGATGGCGGAGAGCAAAAAATGATTAAGCAGCGTCAACGCCCCACCCGTCAAGCCACAGCGAGCAAGCCCGCCGAAATTGCTATCGCTTCTCCAGTCAATGCTGAGGCAATCAGACACCTGGAAGAAGCAATCGCCGGTGGGCAGCACTGGTATATCGCCCTGCTGGAGGCTATCGGGCGGTGGGATACGGCTGAGGAAATCTATAACGGGCGCCGCTACCGCTACCTTATCGCCGGCGAAGCCTTCGACTGGCTGCTGCTGGCGGAACGCCTGTGCCAGGCGGTGGACGACCGGCTGCCCGACAACGAAAAAAACGCCCTCCTTTTTCACGGCAAACCGCCGCTCGACCTGCCGGAAAGACGATTCAAGGAGCTGATTGGCAGCATCAAGTACCGTCAATATCTGAACTACTTTTACGGCGTGACCGTGGAGGAGGCTTTAATCATGGCAGTACAGGCCGAGGTACGCAAGGAGAAGCGGGCTTCCGGCAACTATAAGGCACCGGACACTACCACTGAAGCCTACCGCCGAATCTACGGCGCCACCAAAGCTATCCTGCTGCGGCGCTTCCGGCGGGATAAGGGTTACCCACAACTTAAGACCACTACCTTAACCGAGCTTAAAGAGTTCAGCTACTGGCTATTCCAGTACCGCTTCAAGCATTCTGATAAAGCCAGGGTCGCCAGCGATACCCGGAAGGCGCTCAACTGGCTGAAGTGCAACGGCTTTAGCCGGCAGTCAGAAGAGCCTGACTCCAAGCTGGAATCGAACAATGTACCGACTGCCGCGCTGGCAAGAGGCTGATTGATTCCACTGTCATTGCGAGAAGTCCTTCGGCAGAAGGACGACGTGCCTGCACGCCGAAGTGCGTTACGGCACGCAGGCGTGGCAATCTCAAAGACTCATTCACTCTGACGATAATCGGAACGAGTACGAATTCAGGCTGTCCGAGAATTGTCATTCCGTGCTTGACACGGAATCCAGAGGGTAGGGTAGTCTGACTGGATTCTGGCTTTCGCCAGAATGACGACACAACCACCTGTGGCGAGGGCCGGTGGCGAGCCAAAACCGAATAGTACCTATTTTAGTGAGAGTGTCATTGCGAGACCAT
>JACPSA010000083.1 GCA_016193545.1 Chloroflexota bacterium | reverse complement strand
CTTCGATATCGTGGTTGAAATTCAGGACCGGGATAAAGTAGCGATTCATCCCGATGTTGCCCAGGCGGTCGATGCCACTCTGCGCGGTCAACTACCGTCTACGGAAATACGCTGGCTGGATGAGACGGGAGAGGTCAGAATCGAAAAGATAGCGCCGGTGGCTACCGCCAAAAAGACGGCTAAAGAAAGGCCGCCGGCTAAGGAAAGTGGCACGCACCGACTCTACCTCTTCGGCGTTAACCGGGGACGGTTTGAAGAGATGATAAAAGACGCGCATCCGAATGTGGAGATTGTGGAAAACCTAGATAACGCCAGCCTGTTCGTCACCTCCAAGCACCACTACCGCCGCAAACCACAGAAGGTCAAGGAGGCGGAGGCGGCCAACCTGCCCGTCTATGTTCTGAGAAGCAACACGCCAATTCAAATCGGCCAGTTTCTCCGTGCTATCCACCCGTCCGACAGTACCATAAATCAGCAGAACGGCCTGAACTCTTTTCAGGCGGCTCTCAGTGAAGCCCAGGAAGCGGTCAACCTGATAAATAACGGACAGCCGGAGGTGGAACTCAGCCCGCAGAGCGCCTACATCCGCCGCTTACAGCACCTCATCGCCGAAAGAAATACCCTCCTTTCCAAAAGCTCGGGCAAAGAACCTCGGAGGCGGGTGAGGATTTATAAAGGGTGAGGGGTTACAACAATTTGTGAATCGGAACAAGGTCATAGACGCCAGATACCGTCTCTCCCGCGAGACCGGCACCATCGTTAAAGACTGGGGAGGCAGACTCCCCATCGCCCTCATCTACCCCAACTCCTACTACATTGGCATGTCCAACCTGGGCATCCACGCCATCTATAGCCTGCTAAATAGCTACCAGAATGTCGTCTGTGAAAGGGCTTTCTGGGAAAAAGAAAACGAAGACCGTCAAGTGCCCGCCTTGAACCTGGAATCGCAGCGGCCGCTGGCTGATTTTCCCGTTCTGGCTTTTTCCATCAGCTACGAGCTTGACTACTTTAACATCGTTCATATTCTTAAAGCCAGCGGTATCCCGCTCTACGCCGCCGAGCGTGACGAGAGACACCCGCTGGTCATCGCCGGCGGCCCCTGCATCACGGCTAACCCCATGCCCCTAGCCCCCTTCTTTGACTGCCTGTGTATCGGTGAAGCCGAAACAATACTGCCGGCCATGCTGCCGGTGCTGGCCGAAGGCGTTAAAGGAAAACGTCAGGAGCTACTGAAAACGCTGGCTTCCCTGCCCGGCGTCTATGCGCCGCAGGCTTATGAAGGGACTCCGGTAGTCCGCCAGTGGACAAGGAACCTGGATGACTTCCCGGTACATTCAGCGGTACTTACCAGGGACACCGAGCTGGGCGACCTCTACCTCATCGAGGTGGAGCGGGGCTGCCACCGGGGTTGCCGTTTCTGCCTGGTCAGCACCGCCTTCCGTCCCATGCGCTGTCGTTCGATAGACAGCCTTCTTGCCCAGGCAGAGTTGGGGCTTCAATACCGCAAACGCCTGGGACTGGTCGGACCGGCTGTTTTCGACTATCCCCGTTTTGAAGAGCTATTGACCAGATTGCAACAGATGGGAGCCGAAATTTCCGTCAGCTCGCTGCGGATAAAACCTCTTTCATCCATAGCTCTGAACGAAATGGCTAAAGGCGGTGCACGGACTATTGCCCTGGCTCCTGAGGCCGGCTCTCAACGCTTGCGCCAGGTAATCAAGAAGAGCATCTCCGAAGACGATATCCTGGCAGCGATGGACAAGGTAGCCGGACAAAACATCAAACAGCTTAAGCTCTACTTTATGATTGGCTTACCTACCGAGACCGATGCTGATATCGAGGAGATAGTCACCCTGACTCTCAAGTGCAAAGCTATTCTGGACAGGCAGCCAGGAGTCAGCCGTATTACCCTGAGTATCGCTCCTTTTGTACCGAAAGCAGGCACACCTTTTCAGTGGCTGGGCATGGAGCAAGCCAGCACACTGAATCGCCGTCTGGCGCTGCTCAAAAATAACCTGCTGCCCAGAGGACTTCAACTGAAATGCGAGAGTGTAGCCTGGAGCCAGGTGCAGGCAGTACTGGCGCGGGGGGACACTAAATTGGCTGAGGTGCTGGCTAGTGTCGCCGAGGTCTCCTTATCGGGATGGCGCCAGGCGATAGAGCAATGTCACCTGGATATTGACCGTTACCTCCAGGGGTGGAATACCACGGAAGAACTACCCTGGGCAATGCTAGACCCAGGTATCAAACCCGGTCACCTTGAACTTGAACTGAAAAGAGCGCTGAGTTAGACCCTGTCGACGCTGCTTAGTTTTAGCTAACGGCGAGATTGCTTCGTCGCTACTCTCCTCGCAATGACAACTAAATCGACCACACCCAGCAGAATATACAGAGGTCTGTTTAGCAACATCACACACAGCTTCTTGACAAACTGGTATTGGGTTTGTTATAATATATTTAATCCTGAGCCATCGATCCTTCCGAGGAAGGACGGTGAGCTACTAAACAGGAACATTAACAACCTGAGTCGCTTGGATCGGACACGACCGAGACGGCAGAAATAGAAATCTGGTTTTATTGCCTTCTTCGGCTGTGTCGAAGAAGGTTTTTTATTGTGTTTAGCCTGGAGGAGAAAACGGGATGCTGAAATTGGGGTTCATCGGCGCTTGCACCGTGGGCACTGCTCTATCGGTCAGGCTCAGCGAGCAGGGCTATCCGGTAGTGGCTGTCTCCAGTCGCAGCCAGACCTCATCAGAAAAGCTGGCACGTTTAATCAGCGGTTGCCATGCTGTCAGCAATAACCAGGTGGTAGCTGACCAGGCCGAGCTTATCTTCATTACCACTCCTGATGATGCCATTGCCCGGGTAGCGGCTGAAATACAGTGGCACCCCGGACAGAGCGTCGTCCACTGCAGCGGGGCAGCTTCGACTGACATCCTGGAGTCAGCCCGGAAATCAGGTGCGCAGGTTGGTGCTTTTCACCCTCTGCAGACCTTTGCCAGCGTCTCACAGGCAATGGATAATCTGCCGGGTTCGACCTTTGCTGTAGAAGCTGAGGAACCTCTGCTGACTACCCTTAAAGATATGGCTACCGCTCTTGCCGGCAATTCGATAGAGCTAAAAGCCAGCGATAAAGTCCTCTATCACGCCGCCGCCGTTATCGCCTGCAATTACATGGTAACACTGATTAAGCTGGCCACCGACTTATGGCAGACTTTCAATATCCCAACCCAGCCAGCGACCAAGGCGCTGATGCCATTGCTGCGAGGAACACTGAACAACATCGATAATGTCGGCATACCTCAGTGCCTCACCGGGCCGATTGCCCGCGGCGACACCGGGACAATCAAAAAGCACCTCGAGGCGTTGCAGAAAAAGTCTCCTGTCCTGCTTTCCACCTACCGAGAGCTTGGTCTGCAAACCATCCCGATTGCCCTGGCTAAAGGCAGAATAAATCAACAACAGGCGGTCGAGCTACAAACACTGCTGAAACAACCCGGCTGAATAAAAGATAAAGGAGGTGAGGCAATGAGAATAATGTTGAAAAGCAAAATCCACCGTGCCCGTGTTACCGACGCCAATATCGACTATGAAGGCAGCATCACCATCGACAAGAAGCTGATGGAAGCCGCCGACATTCTCCCCTACGAGCAGGTGCATGTGCTCAATATTAACAACGGCGCCCGCTTTACTACTTATGCCATCGAGGGGGAAAGAGGTGAAATCTGCGTTAACGGGGCGGCCGCCAGACTGGCCGTCAAAAACGATACTGTTATCATCTTATCCTACCGCCATATCGAGGATGATAAAGCCGGCGACTTCAGACCCAAACTGGTACATGTCGATGCCAGCAATGCCATCGCTGACAGCAGGCCGACTTTCGAAGGGATAACTCTCTTGGAGGTGGAATAATGCGCACAACGATAAACCAAATAAAGGAAATGAAACAAAAAGGTGAGAAAGTCACCATGCTCACTGCCTACGACTACTCTACGGCCAGGATTGTCGATGAGGTGGGGGTGCCAATAATTCTGGTGGGCGATAGCCTGGGTATGGTTGTTCTGGGCTACGAAACGCCGATACCGGTCACCATGGAGGACATGCTGCACCACACCAAGGCTGTGGTTAGAGGCAGCAAACAGGCGTTGGTCGTCGGTGATATGCCCTTTATGACCTACCACGTCAGCGTCGAAGACGCCCTGCGCAATGCCGGCCGTTTTATTCAGGAAGGCGGCGCCCAGGCAATCAAGCTGGAGGGTGGCGTAACCGTCGCTGAAAAGGTAAGGCGGATTGTAGAATGTGGCATCCCGGTTATGGGTCATATCGGGCTTACGCCCCAGTCAATCAACCAGCTTGGTGGTTATAAGATTCAAGGCAGAACCCCGCAGGCAGCCACCCGTATGCTGGAAGATGCCAAAGCTCTGGAACAGGCAGGAGCTTTCGCGGTTGTTCTGGAAACTGTCCCGGCACCATTAGCTACACTAATTTCTCAAAAAATATCAATCCCCACAATCGGTATCGGGGCTGGCATCGGCTGTGATGGCCAGGTCCAGGTTGTCCATGACATTCTGGGTCTATTCGCCGATTTTGTCCCCAAGCACGCCAAACAATATGCTAAGGTTGGCGATGTTATCCGTAAGGCGGTTACCGAATACTATAATGAGGTTAAATCCGGTGCGTTTCCCACCGAGAAGCAAAGCTTCTCCATGGATGAAAGCATACTGGCGGAACTAAAGGCAAAATAAAAGTCACCAACGAGAAAGACGAAGACGAGTCTAACGCTCTTTAAAAGAGAAAAGCCTTCCTTAAATAAGTTTAGCTAAGGAGTGTTTAAGAGGGGCGTAAGCCCCTCTTTTTAATCTCTTCCCCTTCCCCTTATCAGGGGAAGGGGATACAGGGGATAGGGTTTCCTAATAGAAACTAAGGGGGTGAGTAGATAAGATGAAAGTCATTGAAACAATAGCAGGTATAAGACAGCTAAGACAGCAACTCACCGGGTTAGTAGGCTTTGTGCCGACTATGGGCTATCTCCATGATGGCCACCTGTCTCTGGTTAAGCACGCCAAAGCCGAAAACCCATCGGCGGTGGTCAGCATCTTCGTTAACCCCACCCAGTTCGGCCCCAGGGAAGACCTCGCCAGCTATCCCCGCGACATTCCCCGCGACCTGAGCATGCTGGAACAGGTCAAAACAGACATCGTCTTTATGCCCCAGGCGACTGAGATGTATCCGCCACGCTACAGTACCTGGGTAGATTTAGAAAAAGTAACCGAAAGATTGGAAGGGGAGTCCCGCCTGGGGCATTTCCGCGGTGTCGCTACCATCGTTGCCAAGCTATTCAATATCGTCCAGCCGACCAGGGCCTATTTTGGACAGAAGGATGCCCAGCAATGCGTGGTTATCAAGAAGATGGTAGCCGACCTCAATATGAATCTGGAAGTAGTTGTCCTGCCGACGGTACGCGAGCCTGATGGACTGGCAATGAGCAGCCGTAACACATACCTCAAGCCTGATGAAAGACAGGCAGCCCTAGTCCTCTACCGGACGCTCAAGCTGGCGCAAAAGCTGTGGTCGCAGGGCGAAAAGGATGCCCACCGCATACGCCGCGCCATGATTGAACTAATCGAGCAGGAACCGCTTGCCGAGGTAATCGATTATGTCAGCATCGCCGACGCGGAGACGCTGGAGGAGCTACACGAAATCACACCACCGGCGCTGGTATCGCTGGCGGTAAAAATAGGCAAGCCCAGACTGATTGATAATATCGTGCTGGAATAGTTATTACGGTCTTTTGTTTAGTCAATGCCAATGTTATAATAATGCCGAATATGATTCGGCATGCAGAAGAAAACGATTTCAAGGGTATACTGAGACTTCTCGGACAGCTCAATCCCGAGGATCCTGTCATCAAAGACGGGCGAGATAAAACTGTATTCAACCAAATACTGAGAGACAAAAACTTTCATATCTTTGTGCTCGTTGAGAACGACCGGGTAATCTCGACTTGCTATCTGAATATCGTCCCCAATATCACTCGAAACGCATCTCCGTACGGGATTATCGAAAACGTTGTCACCGATTCGGCATTTAGAAAACAGGGTTATGGCAAGAAGCTCATTCACTTTACCCTGGATTACGCGTGGTCAGTAGGCTGCTATAAAGTCATGCTGCAAACAGGTTCAAGAAGAGAGGGCACACGCAAATTCTACGAATCCTGCGGCTTTGATCCGAACGAGAAATTCGCTTTTGTTGCCAGACCTCCTAGCCAATCACAACAATCGGTCTAGATTCAACTTGAGACAAACAATTGTAGTAAGATGTAAGACTGATGGTAGTTTCGCAAGTTCCTAGACGAACCCGGTCACCATGTCTCTAATTTCCGACTCTACCTCATCCTTTATATCAAACCACCGTATTCTGTCGTCTTTCAGCCGGAACCAGCTATACTGGTGGCGGACAAAACGGTGGGTCTCATATTTAATCTGTTGAGTGGCTTCGGCTAAGCTCAGTTCCCCTCTGAGAAACAGGCCAATCTGTTTATAGCCAATGCCAGACATCGCCGGTAAGGATAAGTCATAGCCCATATTCATCAGCCTTTTCACTTCTTCAACCAGTCCCTGTTCGAGCATCTTATCCACTCTCAGGTCAATCCGGTGGTATAGCTCAGTACGGTCGGCGGTTAAACCTATTATAAGAGTATTAAAAGGCGGGGCTTGCTTACGTTGAAGCCGGGAAAAGTGAGCCCCAGCGGAGCGGGATACCTCAATGGCTCTAATCAGGCGGCGCACATTACGCCGGTCAATCGACTCTGCGGCTACAGGGTCAACGGCTACTAGCTCCTGATAAAGGGCATCTGTTCCCTCATTGGTTGCTCTTTTCTCCAGACTGCGCCTGAATTCCGGGTCAGGGATAACCCTCGGTATCTCCCAGCCTTCCAATACCGCCCAGACATAAAGTCCGCTACCGCCGACCAGCAGTGGCAGTTTATTACGCCGCTGAATATCAGCAATCGCCCGGTAAGCCAGCTGTTGATATTGAGCCAGGCTAAAATCCTCATCGGGGTTGACGATATCAATCAGGTGGTGGGGCACAAGGGATTGCTCTTCCCGACCAGGTTTAGCCGTGCCGATATCCATGTGGCAGTATACCTGGCGGCTATCGGCGCTGACTATCTCTCCATTGAATTGCTGTGCCAGGTGGACAGCCTGCTGGCTCTTACCAGTAGCAGTGGGACCGACTATGGCGACCAGAAGATTCATTGATGTCTTTATGGGAGCCGATTAGATAAGAGTGGCTTCAGCCCTCTTTAACTCCCCTCAGATAGATTACCTTTAATCTCTGCGGTCTGCTTAACAATACTGACAAATTGGTCCGCCTTCAGGCTGGCACCACCGACCAGAGCACCGTCTATCTCCGTCTGCCGAATAAACTCGGCAATATTGTCGGCGGTGACGCTGCCGCCGTAAAGAATACGAACCTGACTGGCAGGTTCTTTACCATACATGCCAGAGACACTACGGCGGATAAGTCCGATGGTATCATTAGCCTGATGGCTGGTAGCCGCTTTGCCGGTGCCGATAGCCCAGATAGGCTCGTAGGCGATAACCAGGCTGGCGGTATAATTTATGCCAGCCAATGATGACTTTAGCTGACCGGTGACTATCTCTTCGGTTTTGCCGGCTTCGTTTTCCTCCAGTTTTTCCCCAACGCACAAAATAGGCTTCAGTCCGGCCTTAAGAGCTGTCCGTACCTTCTTATTGACAATCTCTCCGGTCTCATTGAAATATTGCCGG
>JACPSA010000069.1 GCA_016193545.1 Chloroflexota bacterium | reverse complement strand
TCCCGTAAGTCAGCTTTCTGAAGGTGAGCACCCCATAAATTGGTTCCCTCAAGGTGAGCGTGCCGTAAGTCAGCACCCTCTAAATGGTCGCTCCGTAAAACAGCCCGCTCAAGGTGGGCTTCTTGTAGAACGGCTCCTTCGAGGTGAGCGACCCATAAATCAGCTTCCTCAAGATGGGCGCCCTCTAACACAGCCTTCTTGAGGATGATTCCCCGCAGGTTAAACCGGCGCAGGTCGATACCTCTGGCAAAGTGCTTTGCGGACAGGTCAAGCCCTTCGGCTTTACCGCCGTTCTGCTCAATCAGCCTGAGCACATCTTCACGGGTATAGGGATTCTCTTTGGTTCCGTCTCCCATCGCTAAAACCTCTCCACTTCCTCCATCAGTACCCTGACAAAATCCTTTTCCTCAATCACGCCAATCTTCTCGCCTTTTTTGAAGAGGATGGCTTTGCCTTTGCCGCAGGCGATGCCGACATCGGCGTCACTGGCTTCGCCGGGGCCATTGACCACGCAGCCCATCACGGCTACCTTGATTGGCTTGGTAACATTGAGCAGCTCTTTTTCGACCGCTTCAGCTATTTTGATAATATCGACCTCAGTCCGTCCGCAGGATGGGCAACTGACCAGCACCGGCCCATGCTGGCGCAGGTTCAGGCTTTTCAGGATTTCATAGCCGGCGAAGACCTCTTCCCGGGGGTGGGAGGTCAGTGACACGCGGATGGTGTCGCCGATGCCCAGATAGAGCAGGGTGCTGATGCCAGCGGTGCTGCGGATAATGCCTGTCCTGGGCGTGCCGGCTTCGGTAATGCCGATATGCAGGGGATAGGGTATCTTCTGCGCAATATCCTGGTAGGCTTCGATAGTCGTCGGCACATCGAAGGCTTTCAACGAGACTTTAATCAAGTCGAAGTCGAGGCTCTCCAGCAGCCTTATCTGCTCCAGGGCGGCCTCAACCATATTTTTAGCGGTACTCAGAGCCGGGTCTACTTTTTTGGGTAAACTGCCGGCATTCACCCCGATGCGGATGGGGACGCCTCTTTCTTTAGCCGCCTGCACAACGGCTTTGACCTTTGCCGGGTCGCTGATGTTGCCCGGGTTCAAGCGCAGTCCATCGACGCCCGCCTTGAGCGCAGCTAAAGCCAGCCGGTAGTCGAAGTGAATATCGGCAATCAAAGGGATAGAGATGCCTTTCTTGATGGCGGCGATTGCCTGTGCCGCCTGGCTGTCCGGCACGGCCACCCGCACCAGCTCACAGTCGCAGTCTTCCAGCTCCTTGATTTGTCGGATAGTTGACATAACATCACGAGTATCGGTGTTAGTCATCGACTGCACGATGATGGGAGCATCGCCACCGACGGTGACCTTGCCGATTTGAATTGGTTTACTGACTCTACGCGTATTCATGGTATTAGGGTCTCTCCTCTTATCAGGCGCATGATGTCCTGGTAGGTAATGGCCAGAAAGAGCAGTAAGAATAATACCAGGCCGATAAGGTGCACGAGCCCTTCGGCTCTGGGTGAGATTCGCTTGCCACGGCGTACCCATTCCAGGAAGAGGAAGGTAATCCGGCCGCCATCTATTGCCGGGAGGGGGAGTAAATTCATTATGCCCAGTATCAGGCTTATCATCGCAGAGACGCTGAGCAAGGATACGATGCCAGTTTCAGCTACCTCACCGGTTAGCTGGACAATCCCCACCGGGCCGAGTAATGAACCAGCAGCTTCACCGGTAAATATACCGACCAACCCGCCTACCCACATAATAACCGTCTCAACCATCTCGATTGCGCCCAGGGGTATTATCTGCCAGAGAGGGTAGCGTTTTACGGTACTCATCGCGATGCCAACTGCCCCCTGCCCTTCCGGAGGCTCTAATCGAGGTATGAGTTGGATGCTCGTCTTGGCTGAATCCGGATGCTGGATTAGCAGTGTGGTCTCTTTTCCCAGGTTATTCATGATATGTTGCTGCAACTCATAGCTGCTGACTACGGGCTGGCCATTTACACTCAGGATGATGTCTCCCGTTGCGATACCGGCAATGGCGGCTGGAGAGCCAGGGGTTACCTGCACCACTACTACCTGTCCGCTAGCTGCCGGACGTGGGAAAAGATAACTCACCGAAAACAGTATCAGGGCCAGAAGCAGGTTCATCAATGAACCGGCACTGAGGACCAGTAACCTGGTGCCCCGGCTCTTACCGGCCAGACTCCTGGGTACATTGGGGTCTTCTTCACCGGCCAGCTTGTTAAAGCCACCGAAGGGTATCGCATTCAGTGAGTAGCGTGTTTCGCCCCGTTTAAATGATAATAGCCGTGGGGGAAAACCAATCCCGAATTCTTCGACTCTAACGCCGGAAGCTTTAGCGGTAATAAAATGCCCCAGCTCGTGAGTAATGATAAGTGCCGATAGTACCGCTAAGCCGATTATTATGGTGATGAACACAGACTATCCTCCAGTGTTGAGCTGGCTGACTTTTTCTCTCGCCCAGTCATCAGCCGCTATAATTTCTTCCAGGGTGGGGTTGGCGATGGCTTTATGTTTATCCAGGACTTGCTCCACCAGCCTGGCGATATCGGTAAATTTGATGCGCCGGGACAGGAACAGTTCCACCGCCAGTTCATCGGCGGCACAGAGCACTGCCGGGTAAGTTCCGGCTTTTCTCCCCGCTGCGATGGCTAACTTGAGACAGGGGAAGATATCGAAGTCGGGCGACTCGAATTTTAAAGCCTTGATATTACTCCAGTCAATACGGGGAAGCTGAGGATTAGCCAGGCGCTCAGGATAAGATAGTGCGTACTGGATGGGTAGACGCATATCGGGGCAGCTCAACTGGGCTTTAACTGAGCCGTCAATGAACTCGACCATGGAGTGGATAATACTCTGGGGGTGGATGAGAACGCTGATGTTATCGATGGGTATGTCGAATAGCCAGTGCGCCTCGATTATCTCCAGTCCTTTATTCATTAAGGTCGCCGAGTCGATAGTAACCTTACTGCCCATCTGCCATGACGGGTGCTTTAACGCCTGCTCGACGGTAACCTCGTTGAGCTGTGCCAGCGAGCACTGATGGAAAGGTCCCCCCGAAGCCGTCAGGATAAGCTGGGACGCTGGCTGTGTTTCCCCCCTGAGGCATTGCCAGATGGCGCTATGCTCGCTATCAACGGGCAGAATCCGGGCAGAGTTTAGCTTGGCTTCCCTGGTAATAATCTCGCCGGCGGCAACCAGCGATTCCTTATTAGCCAGGGCAACATCCTTTCCTGCTCTGATGGCCGCTAACGTCGGGCTTAGTCCTGCCTTCCCTGCGGTGGCGATAACCACGGTATCAACCCGGGTATGGCTGGCCAGCTCTTCCAGCGATAAGAGTTCATATTCGTTATCAGTCAGGTGAGCCTGTGTTTTTTGCTCTTGATAACAAACGAACTCTGGTTTGAACTCTTTGATTTGCCGGGCCAGCAAAGCAGTATTCTTACCGGCGGCCAGCCCGACTACCTGAAAGCGGTCGGGCAGGGCACGGACTACCTCAAGGGTTTGCTGTCCAATCGAGCCGGTTGAACCGAGGACGGCTATTCTCTTTTTTCCATGGTTCATCTCACAAATTATGATACAACAAATGCGGGACGATAACCACTTTGAAATGAGAGAGAATTAGGCCGGTAAGGTGGTGGTATTTCTCTAGGCTATCCAGATGGCGTAGTAATACACTGTGACGCCGGCAAAGATAAGGCTATCTATTCGGTCGAGAATACCGCCATGCCCAGGCATCAATCTACCGGAGTCTTTTGCTCCCATATTGCGTTTAAATAAAGACTCTACCAGGTCACCCAGTTGACTGAAAATGCTGACCAGTATGCCTAGCAGTATTGCCTGTTGCCAGTTCATGTCAAGGCTTAAAGGCGTCGGTAAAATAAAGAAAAGGCTGATGATGATAGCGCCGATAATTCCGCCGATAACCCCTTCCCAGGTCTTACTGGGACTGATGCGGGGGGCAAGCTGATGTTTACCCCAGGTACGGCCGGTAAAAAAAGCCATCGTATCATAAGCAAAGGTAGTAAACAGAGTGAGAAATACCCAGTTCCTGCCATCGTCCAGGCCTCTTAATGCCACCAGATAGCCTAACAGCCAACCGATATAGAGGATGCCGCCCATTGTCCACGCCCAGCCGGCAAAAGCCTGCTCCTTATGTGCTAGAAAGAAAAGCCGGATTAGAGATATCAGCACCGCCGAGGTTAAAAGAAGGGATGTTGGCAGACTAACTGCAAAATGAGGACTGATAATGAAGAGCAGAGTCCAAACTATGCCAAAGTAGGTGAGCGGTGTGACCTTGGAAGCGGTGACCAGACTGTAGAATTCAAAAGCCGCCAGCAGTCCACAGACGGCTACCAATACGGAAAACCAGGGTAACGGCTTATCAAACCAGACAGCGGTGATAGCCAGAGGCAAAGCCCACAGTGCTGTTATCACCCTTTTTTTGAGCATATTGTTTAGCTTGGGTTACTATAGTCCACCGAAGCGCCTTTGTCTCCGGCTAAAGGAGAGGAGTGCTTTATCTATGTCTTTTTTACTAAAGTCGGGCCACAAGACTTTAGTGAACTGATATTCACTATAAGCGGTCTGCCAGATAAGAAAATTGCTGAGGCGGAGCTCATCGCCAGCACGAATTAACAGGTCAACATCAGGCAAACCGGCAGTGTACAGGTAATCACTGAATAACTCTTCATCGATATCTTTTGAGGGAACACCGGCGGCCATGAGACGGCGTACGGCGTCTAAAATCTCAGCACGTCCTCCGTAATTGAAGGCCAGGCTAAGCGTCATCCCGGTATTGTTTTTGGTGGCTGCTACCGCCCCGTTTATGGCTGACTGCAAATCCGGCGGCAGTTCGTTCAGTCGCCCCAGGTGCCGCAGTTTGACACCATTCTGATTAAGCTCTGGGATACACTTACCGATAAAATCTGTTAGAATCTGAAATAGACCTTTGACTTCCTCTTCGGGGCGGCTCCAGTTTTCCGTGGAGAAACCGTAGAGCGTTACATATTTTATCGGGTATTCGTTGAGATAGTTAATCATGCGGCGGGTGTTTTCAGCTCCGGCGCGGTGACCGCTCAGCCTGGGCAATCCTTGCCGTTCTGCCCACCTACCGTTACCATCCGGCACAATAGCGATGTGATTGGGCAGTATAGTGAATTTTTTGGTGGTGGATGCCTTAGCCGTCATCTTAGTACCCTAAATAAGCTAGACCTGCCGGAGTTCGGCTTCTTTATCTTGTCCCACCTGGTCGGTTTCAGCAATGAAGCTGTCGGTAAGCTTTTGCAGCTGGTCTAAGGCACGTTTATACTCGTCCTGTGATATATCCTTGTTTTTCTCTAACTCTTTTTGCTGTTCGATAGCTTCACGTCTCAGATTACGTATGGCTATCCTTCTTTCTTCGACTCTCTTGCGCACTATCTTAATCATCTCCTGTCGTCGCTCTTCGGAGAGTGGCGGGATATTTATTCGGATAACATTGCCGTCATTGACCGGATTTAAGCCCAGGTCAGATGTGAGGATGGACTTCTCGATATTACGGATAGTGCTTTTATCCCAGGGCTGAATGACGAGGAGTCGCGCTTCAGGAGCCGAGATACTGGCAACTTGATTAAGGGGAAGTAAGGCATCGGCATATTCTACTTTGATATGCTCGATTAGAGTGGGAGTAGCCCGTCCGGTACGGATGGTGGCTAATTCTTTCTGCAAACCAGCCACCGCCTTCTGCATCTTTTCTTCAGTATCCAGCAGTGTATGGCTAGTCATCCTCATCCTCAGTAGATATTAGGGTGCCAATGGCTTCACCGCTGACAGCTCTCTCGATACTGCGGGGAGACTGGAGGTCAAAGACGATGATTGGCAGCTTATTTTCCAGGCATAGTGATAGAGCAGTGGCATCCATTACCCCCAGGCGCATATTTAAAGCCTCAAAATGGCTTAGCCGGGTGAATTTCTTGGCTGCCGGGTTCTTACGGGGGTCAGCGCTATAGACGCCATCAACATTGTTCTTGGTCATCAGGACGACTTCTGCTTCAATCTCTATCGCTCGCAGGGCGGCGGCGGTATCAGTAGTCATGTAAGGATTACCGGTGCCACTGGCGAAGATAACCACCCTTCCCTTTTCCAGGTGGCGGATAGCTCGTCGTCTAATGTAAGGTTCAGCTACCTGGTGAATCTCGATAGCTGATAGAGCCCGGGTAATCATTCCCTGTCTTTCCAGTACATCCTGCAGGGCCAGGGTATTGATTACTGTCGCCAGCATTCCTGCGTAGTCAGCGGTGACTCTATCGAAGCCATCCTCGGCTGCCTTACTACCACGCCAGATATTACCACCACCCACAACAATGGCTAACTCTATTCCCATGTCTACTACCTGTTTTATCTGCTGGGAAATCTTGACTAAAGTGGAGGCGTCAATGCCATAGTTTCTGTCGCCGCTGAAAGCTTCACCGCTGAGTTTAAGTAAGACACGCTTATACCTGGTAGTAGTCATTGCCTTCTTTTAACAGTCTGGAGTAATTTACGGCTGTCCCAGTTCGAATCTGGCAAATCTTTTTACCTTGATATTTTCGCCCACTTTGGCAATGGCCTGGTTAATGATGTCTTGTACGGTCAAACTGAGGTCTTTAATATAAGGCTGAAGAAGCAGACAGGTTGTCTGAGTATCTATTTCAGTCCCATCAGGGACCTCTTCCCGCGCAATAAATTGGGGAGGCATGGCAGCTACTTGCATTGCCAGGTTATGCGCTAACTGCTTGAGTTCATCGGTACGGGCGGCGAAATCAGTCTCACAATTTACTTCAACCAGCGCGCCGATACGTCCCCCGGCATGAATATAAGCCTCAATAAGCCCCTGAGAGACCACCCGGTCGCTTTTTTTCTCTACTTTAAAAATAGTGCGCTGTTTTAGAATCTGAAGAGCTTTCTCCATGTCCCCTTCTGCCTCAGTCAGGATATTCCGGCATTCCATGATACCGGCTCCGGACTGCTCTCTCAGCTCTTTGACTCTGTCGACTGAAATCTTCAACATTTCCTCCTAGGTCTTATTGCCTTCAGGTACCAGGACCAGCGGCTCGGCAGTTGCGGTAGCTACCGGTTGTGGACCTGCTTCCTGCTGTCCTTCCCCGATTGTCACCGGAGTCTGTATAGCTTTACCTTCAAGGACGGCATCGGCAATCCGGCTGCACATCAGTTTAATAGCTCTAATGGCATCATCATTAGCCGGGATAGGATAGTCTATCTCGTCAGGGTTACTGTTGGTGTCAGCGATACCGACAACCGGTATTCCCATGCGTTTGGCTTCAATTAAAGCAATCCTTTCCTTGGTACTATCGACAACAAATAAGGCAGAGGGTAGTCTAACCATCTCCTTAAAGCCGCCCATATGCCGGTTCAGTCGCGCGATTTCCTCCTCAAGTTTTAAAGCCTCTCTTTTTGGCAGGCGGCTGAATTCTCCCCGGCTCTGTCGGTCTTCAAGGCGGACCAGGTAATCGATACGAGACTGAATAGTAGTAAAATTAGTCAGCGTTCCTCCTATCCAGCGTTGATTGACATAATACATCCCACAGCGCTTGGCCTCTTCGGCGATAGTATCATGTGCCTGCTTCTTGGTGCCGACGAAAAGGATGTAACCGCCATCAGCGACAACCTGACGGACAAAATTTGAGGCTTTATCCAGCATACTGGCAGTTTGCTCCAGGTCAATGATATGAATGCCGTTACGCTTGGTAAAGATGTATCTTTTCATGAGGGGGTTCCAGCGGCTGGTCTGATGCCCGAAGTGAGCCCCGGCTTCCAAGAGTTGTTTAATAGTAGCAGTATCTGGCAAGTTTAGCTTCCTTTCCTTTTTGATTTATCTAAATTATAAAAGAGTATAGCATATCGTCTGATAAGCAGCAATAGCCAGATTAGAAGTCGTGTTATCAACCTTATTGACCCCTTCCCTAGTAAGGGAACTTAATCGGTATTTCTTCAGTTATAATTGACAATGTTCAGTCGTGAGGCTATGATTAGGATTAAAAAAAAGGTTAGGTGCCCGAGAATGCAGACCAGGAGAACCTATAAAGAAGTAAACCCCGAACTACTTTATTATGAAATCAGGGATTTTACCCAGAAGCAGGGTGCAGTTCTAGACCAGGCCAAGATGGAAACATACTCTTTGCCCAGTGATTCATCATCATTTATTTCACGCGGTACGCTTACTTTCAAGATTCGAGATGAACAAGGTAATGCCGACAAGGAATGTCTGAGAGCGCATATCGTAGGTTCAGCCAGGGGTGAAACTAAGTTGATGATTGACATCGACGAAAAACTCTTTCCTAAAGAGAAGGCTTCAGCTCTGCAGGATGACCTGGACTTTGTCTTCGGCTCGTATGAAGTGAAATCGGCTTAAGAACCGAGCCGTCTTTTCAGGGTAGCCCTTTGAGATAAGCATCAATAGAGGCG
>JACPSA010000031.1 GCA_016193545.1 Chloroflexota bacterium | reverse complement strand
CCCCTTTATCCCCCCCTTTCTTTTTGAAAGGGACTGCGCCTCTCTTGTGTATTTATTCCAGTCTAGCTGGGAAAGTACCGAGCCAGCAGCATAGCAAGTAACACGATAACAACTAACACGAAATTGACATTGCTGGCAGTCTCAACCTGAGCAGACAGTTTGCCCATTTGTTTCACCTCATCAGGAGTGGGAGGACGCCCCTGAATAACACGCGCCAGCTTCTGTGCGCGGAGTCCTGTCGGTATGATAACGCCAAAAGCCAGCACAATTATCACAAGAGTCAGAATAAACCCGGTGAATATTGCCCAACCCCATCCGGTAGTGAACAGAGTGCCCAAATTACCCGGCCTCAAGATAAGCGTCATAGCAATGCCTGTCCCGACGATGACCACAGCACTGACCATCATAACCGGAGTTAGTACAGGCATTAATGCTTGCATGACTGGTCCCTGTATAGCCGGGCCAAGACGCTTCAAGCGAGGCAACAGGATGGGAACCGCAAACATGTAATACCCAGCCACAAATACGCCGAACAAGATGTGCAATATCCGCAGTATAGCCATGGTTTTTCTACCTCCTGTTCAGAGATTAATAAGATTGCTCTATTACATCACTCTTAGGTAGTCCTGTCAATACCGGGCAAATGGGGTGAGGGAAATAAGCAACCAGGATTGAGAAGAACCTGGGTCTCACATTGCTTGACTTATCTTTTGGCGTTGGGATATACTACACAGGGTAAGCAACAGGCAACGGAATTCCTTAAGGCTGAGTGCTTTCCCGAAGGAAGTCTCAGCTTTAATTATGTCAGAATAGGTTGTCAATGAAGATTGCTATTAGTGGTAAAGGCGGCGTAGGTAAGACATTACTGGCATCTCTTCTGGCTAAAATATTCTCTGAGTCTGGCTATTCCGTCTTAGCCATCGATGCTGACCCTGATTCCAATCTAGCCGCCAGCCTGGGCTTTCCTCAACCGGAGGCAATCGTTCCCATCTCGGAGATGGAGGCGTTGGTTGAAGAGAGAACCGGAGCCAAACCCGGCCAAATTGCCCCCTTTTACAAATTAAATCCCAAAGTTGATGATATACCGGAAAAATATTCGGTAAAACATAATGGTATCCGGTTAATGGTGATGGGGCGGATTAAGCGGGGCGGCACAGGATGCTATTGTCCGGAAGGTGCTCTGTTACAAGCTTTGCTGGCCCATCTGCTGGTGGCCAGAAATGAAGTGGTTATTCTGGATATGGAGGCTGGTATCGAGCATCTGGGCAGAGCAACGGCTAAAGCAGTGGATAAGCTGATTGTGGTGGTGGAGCCGGGCCGGCGCAGCGTGGAAACAGCCCACAGAGTCGCTGAGTTGGCTAAAGATATCGGCCTGCGCAACATCGGTGTCGTCGGCAACAAAATCAAGAACCAGGCGGAAAGAGAGTTCCTGGTTGCTAATCTGAAAGGTTTTGAATTCCTCGGCTTTATCCCCTATGACCAGGCGATAGTCGATGCCGACCTGTCCAATCGGTCTATTGTCGATTCCAGCCCTGAGGTTGTTGCCGTCGTGAAAGATATCTATCGGGCTTTGTTATCCAAAGCTAAAACAGCCAATACTAAATAGCCAGGTAATTAAAAAATTTGAGATAAATAATAATAGAGGAGGGTTCATGGCTTACGACACATCCAAAATGGCAGACTGGCAGATTGCCGAAGCGGCTGAGGAGAAAATGCCGACTCCGGAGGAGTGGCGGGTAAAGCTGGGTCTAAAAAAGGACGAGCTACTCGGTTATGGCAAGGTAGCCAAGCTTGATTTCCTGAAGATTATCGACCGCCTTAAGAATAAACCCGATGGCAAGTACATTGAGGTAACCGCAGTCACCCCGACGCCTCTAGGCGAAGGAAAAACAACCACCACGATGGGTATTATCGAGGGGTTGGGTAAGGCAGGGTTAAACGTGGGGGGCGCTATCCGTCAGCCATCAGGCGGGCCAACGATGAATGTGAAGGGTACTGCCGCCGGTGGCGGCAACGCCCTGTTGATTCCCCACACCGAGTTTTCTCTGGGACTGACCGGTGATATCAATGACATCATGAATGCCCATAATCTGGCGATGGTAGCGCTGACCGCCAGAATGCAGCATGAGCGCAACTACAATGACAAAACACTTGATAACCTGAGCCATATGCGCCGTCTGGATATCGACCCTCTCCGGGTGGAGATGGGTTGGATTATAGACTTCTGCGCCCAGAGCCTGCGCAACATCATCATCGGTATGGGCATTCAGAAAACCGATGGTTTCCTGATGCAGTCCAAGTTCGGTATTGCCGTTAGTTCCGAGCTTATGGCGATGCTAGCCATCGTTACAGACCTGGCCGACATGAGGGCAAAAATGAATGACATTACCGTGGCTTATGACAAGAAAGGAAATCCAATTACTACCGGCGACCTGGAAGTGGCCGGCGCCATGACTGCCTGGATGCGCAACACGATTAACCCCACCCTGTGCAGTACCGCTGAGTTCCAGCCCTGTCTGGTGCACGCCGGACCGTTTGCCAATATCGCCGTAGGTCAATCATCGATTATTGCCGACCGGCTTGGCCTAAAGATGTTCGATTATCATGTCACCGAGAGCGGTTTCGCTGCCGACATCGGTTTCGAAAAGTTCTGGAATGTGAAGTGCCGCTACAGCGGTCTCAAACCGAATGTATCGGTACTGGTATCCACTGTCCGGTCGCTGAAGATGCACGGCGGCGGCCCCAAAGTAACACCTGGCGTCCCCCTACCTGCGGCCTACAAGGAAGCAGCTCCGGAGCTGGTTGAGAAGGGCTGCGCCAACCTGGTGCACCATATCGGTATCATCAGGGCAGCCGGCATCAACCCGGTAGTCTGTATCAATAAGTTCCCCACCGATACCCCAGAAGAAGTCAACATAATTAAGAGAGCAGCCGAGGCAGCCGGAGCCCGCTGTGCCGTTTCAGCTCATTATGCCCAGGGTGGCGCCGGAGCTCAGGAACTAGCTCAGGCCGTTGTGGATGCCTGCAAAGAGAAGAATAATTTCCAGTTCCTCTATCCTAAAGAGATGAAACTGAGACAACGGGTGGAAAAGATTGCCAAGGTCGTCTACGGGGCCAGCGGGGTTGCCTGGAGTGCCGATGCCGAAGCGAAGGCTAAAGCTTTTGAAGCTGACCCGAAGTATGATGACTACACCACCATGATGGTCAAGACTCACCTTTCACTTACCCATGACCCGACTCTTAAGGGTGTGCCGAAGGGGTGGACGTTACCCATCCGCGACATTCTGATTTATTCCGGAGCCAAATTCCTCTGCCCGATGGCCGGAACAATCAGCCTGATGCCGGCCACCGGTTCCGACCCCGCCTTTAAGAAAATTGATGTCGATGTCAAGACCGGTAAAGTCCATGGTCTTCACGACGTAGCTTAATAAACGCCGGATATAGTTAAGAAGCTGGAATAGATACCAATACGGGTAAAATACCGGGCTTTTTTGGTATCTTGGCGCCGTGTTTGCTAAAATAGAATTAGATGGCTAAGGATTTGGTTAGCAACAAGAGAAGAGTCCACTTCGAACCTGACAATGTCGATATTGTCGTGGAGCAGGGTACTAATCTCCTGGAAGCGGCCATTAACGCCGGAGTGCGTATCTATGCTTCCTGCGGGGGTGCCGGTACTTGCGGTACCTGTAAGGTTAAAATTGAAAAGGGAGAAGTAGAGACTACCAGGACCAGGAAGGTCTCCGATGAGGAGTTTCAGCAAGGGATAAGGCAAGCCTGTCAAAGCCGTGTTCTTACTGATTTAACGGCTTATGTTCTGGTTGAGTCCAGGCTTGAGAAGGCGGTCCTGTCCCGCGAAGATAGAAAGATATCGGAAGCCTTAGCTACTGGCTGGAGATTGAAATCTCCTCTCAGTAAATTCTTTGTCGAACTGCCACCGCCTACTATTGAAGATAATGTCAGTGACCTGTCCCGGCTGCTCCGGGGTTTAAAGCAGCGCTATAACCTCAGCAATATGTCGGTAGACTTCGATGTTGTCAAGAAACTATCAAAGACATTGCGGGATAGCGATTGGAAGGTTACGGTGTCCACCCTGGTGACGGCGGCCAGGCCCCGGACGGGAGATACACACCGGCCGAGATTGATAAATGTGGAACCGGGGGACACCCGGAACAAATACTATTCTCTGGCTATTGATATCGGAACGACTACCGTCTGCGGGCAGCTGCTCGACCTGAACCGGGGTAAGGTTATTGCCGAAAGCATCGAGTATAATGGGCAGATAAGCTACGGGGCTGATGTTATTACCCGTATCGCCTACTGCCAGAGGCCTGGTGGACTGAAAAAGCTACAACAGGTGGTTGTCGCCACCATCAATGAGGTTATCGATACACTATTAGCCAAGAGCCAGGTTAATGTCAGGCATATCGGCCATGTAATCGTTGCCGGCAATCCGACGATGACACAGATTCTTCTTGGGCTCGATCCCAAATATCTGAGGCTGGCTCCCTACACTCCGGCAGCCAATTTCATTCCGCCGGTAGAGGCGAGTTCTCTGGGAATAAAAGTTAAGAAGCGGGTTTATCTTTTTGCTTTCCCATCGGTTGCCAGCTATGTAGGTGGTGATATCGTTTCCGGCATTGTGGCGGCAGGTGTCCACCAGAGGAAAGCGTTAACATTGTTTATCGATATGGGCACCAATGGTGAGATAGTGGTCGGTAACTCGGACTGGATGGCAACGGCGTCCTGTTCAGCAGGTCCTGCCTTTGAAGGCGGCGGTATCAAACATGGCATGGTAGCCATCAGCGGGGCAATTGAAAAGTTTAGTATCGACCCGCTAAATCTGGAGCCTGAGATTGGTACTGTCGGCGGGGAAAAACCAAAAGGAATCTGTGGCTCAGGGCTGATAAATATTATCGCTGGACTACTTGAAGTCGGGGTTATCGGTCAGAACGGTAAATTCAATGCTGACCTTCCTTCCCGGCGAATCAGGGAGGGCAATGAAGGTTATGAATATGTTCTCGTCTGGACGTCGGAGACACAGATTAATAAAGACATTGTTATTACCGAGACGGATATCGATAACCTGATGCGGGCTAAAGCGGCGATGTATGCTGGCTGCCAGACGCTGGCCAGAAGTGTGGGGGTGAAGAATTCTGATTTTGAGCAGGTGATTATTGCCGGTGCCTTCGGCAGTCATCTCGATATTGAAAAAGCGATTACCATCGGGCTTTTTCCTGACCTGCCTAGGGATAGATTCATCTTCATTGGTAACGGCTCACTGCTGGGGGCAAGACTGACCTCATTCTCCGTTGACTTGCTTGATGATGCCAGAAGGGTGGCGCAAATGATGACCAATCTGGAGTTAAGCGAGAACGTTGATTTTATGAATAACTATATTGCCGCCCTGTTCCTGCCTCATACTAATGCTGCTGAGTTTCCTTCGGTGCAGAAAAAGCTGGACAGGTTAGCCAAAGATAAAGTGAAGCGGGGGGCAATGGTTTGAGCTTCTCTATTGCCGTCGCCGGCAAAGGTGGCACCGGTAAAACATCGATGACCAGCCTTATCATTCGCTATCTGAGGAATAATAAGAGGCAGCCGATTTTGGCGATTGACGCTGACCCCAATGCTAATCTGGGAGAGAGTTTGGGACTTGAGGTAAAGCAGACAGTCGGCTCGATGGTCGCCTCCTTCCAGGGCGAGAAAATGAATATCCCTCCGGGGATAACCAAGGATGTTTATCTCGAATATAAATTGAACTCGGTTCTGGTCGAAGGCAGGGGTATTGACTTACTGACTATGGGTCGGGGCGAGGGTCCAGAGTGTTATTGCGTTCCCAATCATCTTTTAAAGAAGTTTGCTGACTCTCTAGCTCAGAATTATGCTTATGTCGTTATGGATAATGAGGCCGGAATGGAGCATCTCAGCCGTAAAACTACGGAGAACATCGATGAGTTGTTCTTTGTCTCCGACCATTCCATCAAAGGCGTCCGGACAATAGCCCGTTTAAAAGAGTTGGTTAGTGAACTCAAACTAAGGGTGAAAAGTCAATCGGTAATAATTAACCGTGTTCCTGATGGGATAGACCCCCACATCAGCGAGGAATTGGCCAGGCTGGGTATTGAGCCGGCGGCGCTGATTCCTGAAGATGAACTGGTGGCTAAATATGACCTGGAAGTAAAACCGCTTCTTGACCTGCCGGATACCTCCAAGGCGGTGCAGGCAGTCGGTAAGTTGCTGGATAGGCTTCTTAAAACCTAGTAATTATAAACGGAGGTTAAAATGACGGCGCAACTCATTAGTGGCAACGAGATTTCAAAACAGATTCGTGAGGAATTGAGACAGGAAATCGCCGGCCTTAAAGAGAAGCATAACTTGGTGCCGGGACTGGTTACTGTCCTGGTCGGTGCCGACCCGGCATCTCAGGTCTATGTCGGGCAGAAGGAAAAAACATCGAAAGACCTGGGCATTTATTCAGAAAGGCATGACCTGCCGGCAAATACCACTCAGGCGGATCTGCTCAAACTGATTGACAAGTTAAATAAAGACCCGAAAATAAATGGCATCTTAGTCCAGTTGCCTTTGCCCAAACACCTGAGCGAGGCGGAAGTTCTCTACGCCATCAACCCCAAAAAGGATGTGGATGGATTTCATCCGGTGAATGTAGGTAAGCTGATGATAGGCGAACCGGACTACCTGCCCTGCACCCCGGCCGGCATTCAGCAACTCTTAATCAGAACCGGAGTTAAGATTGATGGGGCGGAGGTGGTGGTGGTGGGTAGAAGCAACATCGTCGGCAAGCCTATTGCCAATATCCTTTTACAGAAGGCTCCGGGAGCCAATGCCACAGTTACTATCTGTCATACCGGGACGAAAGACATTGCATTTCATACCAAGAGGGCTGATATACTGATAGTGGCCTCAGGTAGACCGAAGACCGTTACCGGCGATATGGTTAAAGAAGGCGTCGTGGTCATTGATGTCGGCGTAAATCAGGTCGGCATGACCAAAGACGGGAAGAGAATCCTGGCTGGAGATGTTGATTTTGATACCGTTAAGGAGAAGGCTAAAGCCATTACGCCGGTACCCGGTGGGGTAGGGCCGATGACGATAACGATGCTGATGCTAAATACGGTGAAGGCAGCCAAGCTGGCGGCTGGCCTGCCTTAGGAAAGGAGAGGGAAAATGGCTGATAAAGTTGAGAAAAAGGGTAACAAGACGGCGGAGGTGCTGGGGGCGACTTATGAGAATGGTAAACCCGAGGGCGAAGAGATGGGGAAGTGGCGGCAGAAGCTGGGTAACCGTGAGGAAAAGCTTAAATATTTGAAAACTGGTGAGCGGTACTGGTTTGGCGAAGAGTGGTATGGCAGTGAGAAGAGAAAGAATCCAGCCTAGGTAAGGAAGGTAAGAATGACAGTTGAGATTCCTAAAACAGCGTATAGCGGTAAGATTAAAGAGATAACGCTGGGTAAAGGGGATAAAGCGGTAACCGTTGGCGGTGAGACAGCCTATCCTTTTTACCTTTTTGAGGGTAAGATGCCGCATTTACCCAGAATCGCCATGGAGGTTTATGATACCCCTCCTGAGGGGTGGGCTGCAGCGGCGCTGGAGCCTTTTGCCGGAGTAACCGGTGACCCGGTTGCCTGGGCAAAGAAGTGTATCAATGATTATGGGGCAGAAATGATATGTCTGCAATTGCTCAGCACCGACCCCAACGGCCTTAACCGCGGCGCTGATGAGGCGGCGGCGGTAGTCAAGGAGGTAGCCGATGCTATTGATGTTCCCCTCATCGTCTGGGGGACAGCTAACGATGAGAAGGATACCGAGGTTCTCAGAAAGGTAGCCGAGGTTTGTCAGGGGAAGAAACTGGTTATCGGGCCGGTGGAAGAGGGAGACCATAAGCGGATTGGTGCTGCGGCTATTGGCTATCAGCACACGGTGGCGGCTTCAACACCTATCGATATCAACCTAGCTAAGCAATTGAATATTTTGCTGGGTAACCTCGGGGTTCCCGATGACGCACTGCTTATCGACCCTACCGTTAGCGGTATCGGTTACGGTATTGAGTATTGTTACTCGGTGATGGAGCGAATCAGGATGGCGGCTCTAACCCAGCAGGATGAGAAGCTCCAGTTTCCTATTATCTGTAATATCGCTAAAGAGGTATGGAAGACCAAGGAAATCAAAATGCCCGAGGCGGAAGACCCCACGCTGGGAGATGCTAGAAAGAGGGGTATTTTGCTGGAGGCGATGTCAGCGATGGTTTTGCTTATGGCGGGAGGGGATGTGCTGGTGATGAGGCATCCGGAAGCGATAAAGTTAATCCGTGAGATGATAGCTGAGTTAACGGCTTCATAGATTTATTAAAAGACTAGGAGGTTAGTGAGAGAAATGGCTGAGAAAGAAATTAAAAGTATTGACCCGGCGACCGTCGAGATGATAGAGAAAGCAGCTAGTGAAGGCGTCAGCATCGCTTTCGAGCGGGCAGGAAAGATGACGGCCTGTCCCATCGGTGCTGAGGGTAGCTGTTGCTCTATCTGCGCTATGGGACCGTGCCGGGTGCCGCTACCCAGAGGTAAAGAGGAAACACCCGAGGAAAAAAAGAAGAGACGGGGTGTCTGTGGTGCTACGGCGGAGACAATTGCCGCCCGTAATTTCGTGCGCAAGATAGCTGCCGGGACGGCATCCCACGGCGACCACGGCCGCGAGGTGGCAAAGGTCTTTCTGGAGGTGGCCAGGGGAGAGGCGCCGGGTTTTGAAATCAAAGACGAGCAGAAGCTCTTGCAGTTAGCTCTGGACCTCGGCGTCAATATCGGCAACCGCAGCAATAAGGAAATAGCCATTGATGTTGGCGAAATTCTGATGAAGGAGTTCGGTAAGCAAGAGGGAGAGCTGCTGATGTTAAAGCGGGCGCCTATCAAGCGCCAGGAAATATGGCGGAAGCTGGGGGTTGCCCCGAGGGGTGTGGACAGGGAAGTGGCTGAGGCAATGCACCGTACCCATATGGGCTGCGACCAAGACTACCAGGACCTGCTGCTCCATGGCGCCAGGGCTGCTTTAGCTGATGGTTGGGGGGGCAGTATGATTGCTACTGAGCTTCAGGACATTCTTTTCGGGACACCGTCGCCGGTGGCCAGCCAGATAAACCTGGGTGTACTCAAAGAAGATGAAGTCAATATTATCATTCATGGTCACGAGCCTTACATGGCGGAAATGATTGCTGTCGTAGCTCAGGATCCTGAGTTGATTGCGTACGCTAAATCCAAAGGGGCCAAGGGCATCAACCTGGCGGGTATGTGTTGTACTGCCAACGAGATACTGATGCGCCACGGTGTGCCCATTGCCGGGAACTTTCTGCAACAGGAACTGGCCATAGTTACCGGCGCCGTGGAAGCCATGGTGGTTGATGTCCAATGTATCATGCAGGGACTGGTTGAGGTTGCCCGTTGCTATCATACCAAGGTCATTACTACTGACCGCCGGGCCAAGATTGAAGGTGCCACTCACATCGAGTTTGACGAGCATAAGGCGGTTGAGTCGGCCAAGGCCGTCATCAGGGCTGCCATCGATAACTTCCCTAACAGGGGGGATAAAGTTCGTATTCCCAGTTATAAAACCGATATAATTGCCGGTTTCAGTCATGAAACAATCAACTATCTGCTGGGTGGCCTGTTCCGTGCCTCCTACCGGCCGTTGAACGATAATATCATTAATGGCCGTATCAGGGGGGTAGCCGGCGTTGTCGGCTGCAGTAACGCCCGGGTTACCCATGATGATGTCCATGTTACCCTGGTCAAGGAACTGATTAAGAATGATGTACTGGTCGTTGAAACCGGCTGTGCCGCTATGGCTTGCGGTAAGGCCGGGTTATTGGTCCCGGAGGCAGCCGCCCAGTATGCCGGTGCGGGGCTGGCTTCAGTCTGTGAAGCCGTAGGTATTCCGCCGGTATTGCACCTCGGTGCCTGTATCGATAACAGCCGTATCCTGATGGCGGCCACTGCCATGGTCAAAGATGGCGGTCTGGGTGATGACCTGAGTGACCTGCCTGTCGCCGGGGCGGCCCCGGAATGGATGAGCGAAAAAGCAATTGCTATCGGTCAATATTTTGTTAGCTCGGGGGTATTCACTGTGTTTGGTGTCACCTGGCCCACAACGGGCAGTAAAGCAGTAACCGACTATCTGTTTAAAGATATGGAGAGTATGTATGGTGGCATGTGGGCTTTTGAACCTGACCCGATGAAGATAGCCAAGCTGATGATAGACCATATTGATAAGAAACGCAAAGCCCTGGGTATCGACAAGGCTAGAGAAAGAGTGCTCTACGATATGGCAATGAGAAGGGAACTGGAGTCGGTTTAGTCCTAAAGTTATTAAAGAGACAGGGGGTTAAGATTAGACATGTCGAAAATAATTGCGTCAGCCGCCATTAGGGGTGCCCATAAGATTTTTGACCAGGCTGAGAAGAAGTGGCAGCAGGCAATGGATAAGTGGGGTCCTAACGAACCGGTGGGTTTCCCTAACACGGCCTATTATCTGCCCGTAATCTACGGCATTTTAGGTGCCAAGGTAGCCAAGCTGGGTGATATGGAGCCGATACTGAAAAAGTGTAAATTGATTCTGCCGCCGCCGGTGAAAGAGCAGCATCATTTGCCTTATCTAGCACCAGCTCTTGATGCCGGTATGGTGACCTTCTTCGCTGAGGAAATTATCGAGGCGATAAGGTATCTGGAGCAGCCTAACTTCTATACCAAGCAAGAGGATATTGCCGGAGATAATCTCTGGCTTGGTGCCGCTGATGATATCATACTGAGGAAGCGGGGTATTGAATTTGTTGATGGTACGGCTCCCGGCTTTGCGGCTGTCCTCGGTGCAGCGCCGACCAAGGAGATAGCTGCCAAGATTGCTCAGGAACTCCAGCAGAAGAATCTCTATGTCTTCATGGCGGCGGAGCATAATGGCAAGAGGTTCTCAGAGCAATTGGTAGAGGCAGGGGTGCAGATTGGCTGGCCTACCCGTCTGGTCTCCTTCGGTCCTGATATCACCTCGGCCGTTTTTGCCATGGGCTTCGCGCCATGTCCTTCGGTGGTGTTGAGGCTGGGGATTTCCGGAAAATCCTGATTTATAACAAGGACCGTATCTTCGCTTTCGCTTTGCCCCTGGGCTATGTTACCGACGAGTGGTATGCCAATGCTGCCGGGGCAATAAACTGGGGGTTCCCGACGATTGCTGATACGCCAATACCGGAGGTCTTGCCTACCGGGATTACTACCTACGAGCATGTTGTCTCTAATATCCCCCACGATAAGATAGTGGCTAAGGCAGTTGAGGTCAGGGGTTTGAAGGTGACGGTATCTGCGGTGCCGATTCCGGTTGCTTTCGGTGCTGCCTTTGAGGGAGAGAGGGTTCGAGGTGAAGATATTTATCTGGAGTGTGGTGGCGGCCGGACTGCCATGGTGGAGTGGGTGAGCAGCAAGCGGATGGATGAAGTCGAGGACGGTAAGGTTGAAGTCATCGGACCGGAGCTAACGGATGTGTCCGCTGGCTCTAAGTTACCTCTGGCGATAGTGGTTGAAGTTGCCGGTCGGAATATGCAGGACGATTATGAGCCGATTCTGGAGCGGCAGATTCACCACTTGATAAACTACGCTCAGGGGGTGATGCACATCGGACAGCGGGATATTGCCTGGATACGGGTCAGCAAGCAGGCTGTGGAAAAAGGTTTCAGGCTGTCCCATATCGGCACCCTGATTCATGCCAAACTGCACCAGGACTTCGGCCGCATATTCGATAAATTGCAGGTCAGGCTCTATACCGATAAAGATAAGGTAAGTGAGATGGTGGAAAAAGCTCGAGCCGTATATCGTATCCGTGATGCCCGGATTGAGGGCATGACTGATGAGACTACCGACATGTACTACTCATGCACCTTGTGTCAATCCTTTGCTCCCAGCCATGTTTGCGTGATTAGCCCGGAAAGGACCGGACTTTGTGGTTCCTATAACTGGATGGACTGTAAAGCCGCTTACGAGATTAATCCTACCGGCCCTAATCAGCCGGTGCCCAAAGGGGAGGTTATTGATGCCAGACTGGGGCAGTGGAAGGGGGTAAATGAGTTTGTTTTCAAGACTTCTCGTGGCAAGATAGACCATTATAACTTCTACAGTCTTGTCAATGACCCGATGACTACCTGTGGCTGCTGCGAGTGCATTGCTGCAGTTCTGCCGATGTCCAACGGGATAATGACGGTGAACCGGGAATATACCGGAGAAACCCCCTGCGGTATGAAATTTACTACCCTGGCTGGGACTATCGGGGGTGGTATCAGTACTCCCGGCTTCGTCGGTCACGGTAAGTATAACATTACCCAGCGGAAATTCGTTGTCGGTGATGGTGCAATATTGAGGATGGTCTGGATGCCCAAGATGCTAAAGGAAGAGATTGCCGAGCGTTTGAAATCCAGGGCTGCGGAACTGGGTGTACCGGGCTTACTTGATATGATTGCTGATGAGACCGTCGGCGTTACCGAGGAAGCAATTCTTCCCTTCCTGCAGGCGAAGGGACATCCGGCCCTGGCTATGGCGCCGATACTGGGCTAGGCGAGAATTAACTGAACTCACCGCAGGCTGATGATGAGTGTCATGCCTGTTTTTATGGTGGATAATGTCTGTTAAAGGAGTTTTTCATATTGAGGTGCTACAGCGATAATGGATGCTGTGTCCGTTCTTGCCACCGTCATTTTTAGAAAAGGAGT
>JACPSA010000099.1 GCA_016193545.1 Chloroflexota bacterium | reverse complement strand
ATAGTCCCCCCCAGAGCCTTGTCGATAGTGGCTGTATCACCCTCCGGGTGTTTCATACCCTCAAAAAAGTTCACCACAATAGCATCAGTTTCAATTTTAGCAATGTCACCAACTGCCGCCTTAATTTCCACCTCGTTCTCCTTTCGCTCTTTCTAAACTAAGTTTTAGCAACTTACTAATGCGCTACCTCTTTCACGATCTTGTCCAGGACCGGATTAATATCTCGAGATGTATCCACAACGTAGTGTTTACGGCGGATTTTCTCAACCGAGGACTTCATCCTCTGATATACTGTCCAATCAGCGTCCGATTTACTCTCCGGATTTTCTAACCGTCTCTCAAGTCGTCCGTGCACCACCTGAGGTGGTGCCTCGACACGTACCAGGACCAGCTTGACATTCAGTCTGTCAGCGATGTTATAAAGATACTCACGATGCCGCTCTGACAGATTGGTGGCATCCAGAATAAGGGGAATTCCTTTTTTCAATAATTTTTCAATAAGGTGATCTATCACCCGAAAGAGGTATGAATTTTCTTTCAGGTCATAGCTGGGTGATGGGAAAAGGACTTTACGCAGGGTATCACTTTCCAAAATAACGAACGGTAACCTCTCGGTTAGCTTGCTACAGAAGTAAGACTTGCCCGAACCGGGCAGACCGCTGACAGCTATCAGGGCCGGGTTAACTACGGGTTCAGGAAATTGCCCCAAGCTCTCGGCCAATCGCTCGACATCAGCAGCAAGCGGGTTATACTCCATACCCTCCGACTACATTTTTACCCATTATATTATAGAACGTTTTTTCTCATTCCGCTAGACCCCCGCGCCAACTAGAATCATTTTTTATTTAAGGTGAGTCTAGGAGAGGCTTTCTCAACCAAAATATGAAGCTGACAGAGAGGCTTCTTGAAAATTAGACAGTCTCGGAAATATGACAAGATAGAAGGAGACAGGGTTACTTACTGTTTAATCTTCGGGGTAAAAAGCGAACCCCAATGTCCCGGTGCCGGTGGCATAGCCCATTACTGGACTAAACTCAGTGACCCACAGTTCAACACAGTTAAACTCTGAGGCTATTTTCTCCTTTAGCTTTTCGGCGTCATCCGGAGCATAGGCATGCATCACGGCGACATGTACCGGGTTCTGCCCCACTTTATCACGCATTACTTGCAGAATACGGTTAACGCTCTGTTCCCTGTTTCTGGCTACTCCCTTAAAGACGACGAGTCCGGCAGCGCTGGTGAGCATTGGCTTGATATTAAGCAGTGCACCTATCTGAGAGGCTATTTTGGGTACGCGCCCGGTGCGGTAAACGTGCCGGATAGTATCTAACAGGATAACGAATGTAACTTTGTCTCTCACTGCCTCCGCTACTCTAATGACCTCGGCTAAGTCCTTACCGGCGGTGGCTGTCCGTGCCGCGGCTAGGGCGATGAAGCCTTCGGCGGCGGTAACATTCAGAGAATCCAGTACTGCTATCGAAGTCTGAGGTAGTTCAGTCAGGGCTTGCTCCCTGGCAACACGGGCCATATCATAGCCGGTGCTTATCTTGGACGAAAGGGTGATGCAGAGAATGCTGTTGGCGTGCTTACTCGCCTCGCGGTAGGCTTCCAGATAGTACCCAGGCGAGGCTGGCGAAGTGTTGAAACTATCCGGGTCCTGCAGAAACAACTGATAAGCCTGAGATGGGGTCATATCTACCAGGTCCCGGTAGACCTTACCTTGGACCAGCAGTCTGATAGGCACAATCCCAATCTGGTACTGCTCTATCAGTTCTCTGGTCAGGCAAGCGATACTGTCAGTAACAATAGCCACATTTGCCATGGAAACCTTCCTTTGGTGTCAGGAATCCTGGCTATATATCTGATTTGGGCTAAGGCAGCAGTTTATTAGTTGTTATGGGTTTATCCAAATTCTCTGGAACCGTAATTCCTGAATTATCGGTTATTCTTTGCCGGTGACTGCGGCAATAACAGCTAGGACAGCGGTTATTGCCCCAAAGACAATGCCGACCCAAGAAGCATCGATGAGCGAACCCAGAAGTACCCAGGCACCAAGAGAAGCGATTGCCCAACTTAATAATTTCATTCTATCTACCTCCCTTAAGTTTAAAATGGGAACTGCTGCCTTAGCCTGGTATTAAATTTCCTATTCTTGAGGGTTACTATATCTAAGGATATATATGGATTATCTATGTATCGGTAATAATAATATAGTGGCATCGATTTGGCAAGAGGTTAAGTTTGACTGGTTGGGAGGGATAGACTGGTGTCAGTTTGTTTAGTGGAGAGTTTTAGAGAGGCTCTTCTTGCGGGTAATTTCTAGCTTGGGAAACAGCGGTGGAATTGATAATTGCTCTCGAATCTTTTCCCGGTCAATTTTGCCGCTGGCAGTTTTCGGGAGGGAATCCAAAAATACAATCTGTTTGGGTACTTTGTAGTTAGTTATACGCTCGAGACAAAATTGTTTAATTTCTTGTTCTGTAGCCGTCTGCCCTTTTTTCAAGTTGATAAAGGCGCCCACCAGCTCTCCCCGTAACTCATCAGGAATGCCCATCACCGCCGCTTCAGCCACCTTGGGATGACGGGACAGCACGTATTCAATATCAGCGGGGTAAATATTCTGGCCCTTGATGATAATGGTATCTTTCTTACGTCCGGTAATAAACAGATTGCCATCCTCATCAAGCTGGCAAATATCGCCGGTATGGAGCCAACCGTTCTTCAACACTCTGGAGGTAGCTTGAGGATTATTATAGTATCCTTTCATTAGAGGCCCGCGCACAATTGCCTCGCCGTTATGGTTGGGCGGTAGCTCCCGGCCGTTGTCGTCGATTACCTTAACTTCCCACTCGGGCAGAGCTTTGCCTATTGAGCCACGCTTCCGGCGTCCTTTGATTGGTGAGGTGGTGACCAGGCATACGGCTTCGGTTAAACCCCAGCAATCAGCGATTTCCAGTCCAAAGTGCTGTTTGAATTGCTGTACAATCTCAATGGATAGAGGCGCACCGGCACTGCAGCACACTCGCAGAGAACTCAAGTTATTTTTTACTCCTTCCTTCTCAGCCATACGTATTAGTAGGGCGAAGAGAAAAGGCACTCCGATAAGTATGGTACTTTTCTCCTTCTCAATTGTCTCGGTGAGAGTGGGCATAGATAGACCGGGTAGCATAACGACGGTGCTACCTTTTGTAATAGAGGTCAGTAATACTGAAACAAGTCCGAGCATGTGGTGCATCGGTAGGGCAAATAGCATCAGCGTGTCCTTATCCGTTTGCTCAAATGCGTCTGCCGAGACCAGCGCTTCTCTCGCCAGGCTATAGTGAGAAAGCATAACTCCGGTAGGGTGAAAAGACTGTCCTGAAGTATAGGCGATAAGGGCAGTATCATCAGGTTCGGGTGCTGCTTTAACCGGCTGTGCCGAACTGATTGACATAATCTCTTGATAGGTGGTGAACTTTCCCTCATATCCGGGACAAAGGTCGATGATGTGCTTGATAGACTTGAATCTGGATAAATCTGGAATCAACGGCTCGATAACCTGGCTTTCAATTACCAGGACTTTTGGCAGGGAATCATTGAAGAGTGATGTTAGCTCGTCAATCTTATACTTACTGTCCAGTGGCACGGCTATCGCCCCGGTTTTGACGATGCCAAAGAAGATGGCGACGAATTCCGGGCTGTTGGGCAGCAGCATGGCTACCCGGTCGCCTTTATTTACCCCCATTTTTATTAAGCCATTGGCTACCTTGTCTGAAGCCTCCGCCAGGTTGCTGAAGGATAAGCGGCGCTGGCCCGAAACGATGGCTGTCTTCTGCCCGTATTTACCCGCTGCCTCATCGAGCATCAGTTTCAGGTTCACGGCTAATTAACCCTTTCCAGTATTACCCGGGCATCCACAGCGACAGCGCCGTCGCTGTAGGCAAAGACGGGGTTAAGGTCCATCTCTGCCACCTCAGGATGCTTTTCGATGAAACTGGAAACCTTAAGGATTAGTTTCTCCAGGTTAGTGACATCTACCGGTTCCTGGCCTCGATAACCCTCCAGTAGAGGATATCCCTTTATCTCCTTAACCATCTCTCTGGCGTCTCTGGGGGCTAGCGGCACTATTCTGAAGGAGACATCTTTCAGGATTTCTACCATGATACCACCCAGACCAAACATCAGTACCGGGCCGAACTGGGCGTCTTTCGACATGCCGATGATTACCTCTACCCCCGGGCGGGCCATCTTTTGTACTGAGACACCCTGAATTTTTGCCTGTGGATATTGCTTCCTGACCGCCGAGAGAATTGCATCATAGGCTTTACCGACCTGCTGGGCTGTTTTCAACCCGAGCTTGACACCGCCGGCATCACTCTTGTGGACGATATCCGGTGAGGCTATTTTTAATACTACCGGGAAGCCTAGCTCCCGACTGATAGAAATTGCCTCTTCTCTGGATACTGCCAGCCTGGTATCGATAACATTTACCCCGGCTTGCTTCAGCAGTTCTTTGGCTTCTATTTCTGTCAGCAGGTTTCTGCCTTCACTTCTTGCCCTATCGATTATCTTACGCTGAGTCATCGGAACTTACCTTGTTGAGAATTTAATTGACCAGTGTAGCAGATTTTACTGTCTTTGCCAAGAGATAGAGCTTGAGCTTTTTACTCATTCTTAGTTGGGATAGCGTTTTAGTGAAGGAGACCTACCTGCCGGAGTTCAAGAGGAACGGCGGGCAGGTGTCCCGGTCTCTGAAGCAGTTATTAACCTATCCCCTGCCCCTTCCCTTTTAAGGGAAGGGGGTGTGTAAGTAAGAGAGGGGCGAAGCCCCTCTCTAAAATCTCTTCCCTCTCTCAAACAAAATACCGGGGTCTCTCTCCAATGCTCTGTTTGGAGAGGGGGACAAAGGGGGTGAGGTCAATAAACAACGAAGATTGAGAAGAACCTGCTTGAGATTTTGATTAGCGTTGTCCTCAACAGGTATCGGGGGTACGCTCAAATTCCAGGCGCAGAACATGCCGGGTGTTCTCAGTAACCTTTACCCTATCATCGATGCGCCAGCCGACAACCCACAGGATTTGCTCGGGTGAGCAGATAATCGGAACTCGCTGGCGCCAGGCGCGGGGGATTTTGGCGTCAACCATAAACTCGCCCATTTTTTTGAGCTGGTTCATCCCCATCGGTTGAAACCGGTCGCCAGGGTGGCGGCGACGCACTACCGCCTTATCGCCAGCCTTATCGAGGTCAAGGTAGACAGTGAAGTTGTCGGTTGGGCCTGTTCCCTCTACCCCATTTCTGGTTATCCGTCTCCGCTTAATAACCGCTGCCGTTACCTGCCAGCCGGGTAGTAGCGTTTCACCCGGTATCTTCAGGGCAAATTTGGTTTTAAGTACCGGAAAGGGGCATAGCGCTGTTGAGTCCATGCCGAGCTGGTATCGGTCATAGAGTATGCTAAAGGTCAGCCCGCCGGGTAGATTGAGGCTTTTCCCGGCTGGTTTGGGCAGTGCCGCTATTATTTCTTCAATATGGCGTGTCTCGATGTCTCTGAGGTTGCCCAGTAACTCTTCGATGGCTTTCCGCAGCAGGTGCCGTTGCAGCGCCGAAGGCAGTTTAAGTAACCTTGCCTTGTCTAAAATAATGATATCGCCTTGTCTCCGGGCAACTTTATTCCAGAGTCGGGCAGTCTCTTTATCCAGAAAAGCTAGGTCATCGCCGGCAATACGGGCGGTGCGGAGTAGGGCATCGGACACACGCTGGTTATAACTCTGCAGCAAAGGCAAGAGTTGGTGGCGGATTCTATTCCTCAGTGGTGATAATGACTGGTTGGAGGTGTCCGTCCTGGGCGCAAGTTGGTGGTCATAACAATAGGCTGAGGTCTCTTGACGGCTTACCGTGAGTAAGGGTCTGATTATGGTCAGGCTGCTGTCTGCAGATGGCCACCGAGTGTTCGGTTGTAACCCGCGGAGTCCTCTGGTTCCGCTGCCTCTGATAAGATGCATCAGTATCGTCTCGATATTGTCGTCGGTGGTGTGACCTACGGCTACCCGGCTGGTGCCGATAGACCGGGCCACTTCGGCCAGGAAGGTATAGCGTACCTCACGGGCGGCTTCTTCCAGTGAAAGGTGCCGCCGGGCTTGATAGGCTTTGACATCGCGCCGGTCTATGGTCGATGGGATACCGAGTTGCTCGGCGAGGCGAGCAACATAACGGGCATCAGCTGCAGACTCAGCACCGCGCAGTTGGTGGTCGAGATGAGCTACATGTAGCTTGATGTCCAGTTCATCCTGGAGAGTGGTGAGGATATGGAGCAGGCAAACGGAATCCGGTCCACCCGATACTGCCACCAGTAGGTGCTGGTCTGATACCAGGTGATGTTGCCGAATATAGCCGAGCACCCGTGGTAATAGAGGTTCTTGATATTGCTGTCTTTTCACTGTTTATTCAGGCTGGAGGAAGGGCCTATTCCCCTTTTAATGTTTGGCACAATTATAACTTAATGTGAGTTACCTGTATATGATTCTGTTAATAGAGTAGCGTTTTCTTCTGGTTGTAACAACCTATCCCCCGTCTGCCAAAGCCTCTCGCCTGCCAAAGTCTTGTACGGCGAGCAGGTGTGCGGCGGGCAGGCCTGACCCCTTCCCTTGT
>JACPSA010000077.1 GCA_016193545.1 Chloroflexota bacterium | reverse complement strand
TTTCTCCGCCCTTTAAAGCCCGGTATTCGTTGGTCTTGAAATCATTGGTCCGGTAGACTACCTGGCGGGGGTGGAATGCCTGAGCGAAGACGGTCAGCCCCTGGGCGAGTTTATCGACAAACTCATTGCCCCGGTTCTGGCTTATCATATAACTGGGATGCTCGCCGATTTGAGCCACCATAAATTCAGCTCGCAGCAGTCCGATACCGTCCACATCGCGAGAAGCTACCCGGTCGACTAGCTCCGGCTGAGCCAGGTTGACCAGCAGCTTGGTCCTGGTCTTTAATTTTGCTCTGGTTTGAGCTTTAGCCTTTTCAGCAATTTCTATTTTGCCGTCATAAACTTTACCGTTATCGCCATCCACGGTGATAATCTGTCCGTCTTTCAGACTGGCCATCGCCCGGCCGGTGCCAACGACACAGGGTATGCCCAGCTCGCGGCTGACAATGGCGGCATGGGCGGTCCTTCCGCCGCGGTCGGTGACGATAGCCACGGCCCGTTTCATGGCCGGTACATAATCAGGGGTGGTCATTTCCGCCACCAGGACATCGCCACTTTTGACCTTGTCGATTTGAGAGATATCGAATAGTAATTTGACCGGTCCGGCGGCGATGCCGGGACTGGCCGGTGACCCGGATAGCAGTATCGGGGCAGTAATTTTGCGTCTGGCTTCTGTTGGTTTCTCTTTGATGGTCGTCACCGGTCGGGTTTGGACGATAAAAATCTTGTTGTTCTCTTTTGCCCACTCAACATCTTGAGGGAATTGGTAATGTTCTTCCAGACGTTTACCTATTTTTGCCAGTTCAATGATATCCTCATCAGTTATTTTCTGTTGAGCCTGCTCTTCAGGAGTAAGGATGACTTTCATATTGGCTTTATCCCCGCCGCCGCTTTTGTTATTCCTGACCAGTTTCCACTCTTGCCTTTTGATTTCCTTGCCTATAATTCTGAGATTGTCTTTACTGACCACGTAGTTGTCAGGGGTGACATCCCCGGAGACAATCATTTCGCCAAGGCCGAAGATTGCCTCGATAGAAATCTGGCTGCGCTCGCTGGTCGTCGGTTCTATGGTAAACATGACGCCGGAGGATTCGGATTGCACCATTCTCTGTACCGGAACCGCGATGCCGACGTTGAAGTGGTCATAACCTTGTTGTTCCCTGTAGAAGATGGCTCTGGCTTCAAAGAGTGATGCCCAGCAGTTCTGAACGGCGGTGACTACCTCTTTATCACCCTGTATATTAAGGAAGGTGCTTTGCTGACCGGCGAAGGAGGCATCAGGCAAGTCTTCGGCGGTAGCTGAGGAGCGTACTGCCACCAGTCCCCGTCCCATTTTGATGTAAGCCTGTTTAATTTCCTTGGCTATTGCCGGAGGCATGGCTGCCTCTGAGATTAACTGTCTGACCTGAGCGGCAATTTGCTGAAGCTCTTTGCTGTTATTAACATCAAGGGGGCTCAGTAATTTGCGGATTTTATCGATGAGTTTCGTTTGCTGCAGAAAGTCGAAGTAAGTATGAGATGTTACGATGAAGCCCGGGGGAACGGGTATGTTAGCATTGGTCATTTCACCTAGGTTGGCGCCTTTGCCACCAACCAGGGGTATGTCCTTTTTGGTGACCTCATTGAACCAGACGATGGTCTTTCGACCTTCTTGCATGAGTATCCCTCCTTTTTTGTTTGAGGTCATATTTTGGCTAAAGTTAAAAAGCTGCAAAAAAGATACGGAACATATTATAACATAAATAGAGCGGTTTGACTAAAACGGCATGAGAGGATTCTGTTTGGTTATGGTGGTACTATGGGAGGGAGCCTGTCTATCTCCAGTTGACAGTGGTAGTTAGCTGGGTTAGAATTAGGTGTGTTGGGGGTGAATTGAGGAGGGTTAGACCATGATAGAAATGACTATTGACAGCATTCGAGTTAGTTTGATGAATTATCAACGGGTGGTGATTCTGAAAGAGAAGATGGCTGACCGGTATCTGCCTATCTGGATTGGTCCGGCTGAGGCAGATGCTATCGCGGTAAAATTGCAGGGCGTTAGTGTACCTAGACCTCTGACCCATGACTTGCTGTGCTCGGTCATCAGTGCCTTCGGGGCTAATGTTAAGTTTATTACTGTTAGTGAGCTTAAGAACGATACCTTTTACGCTAAGATTACTCTTAATGTGGACGGGGGGCAGATGGAAGTTGATGCCCGCCCAAGCGATGCCCTGGCGCTGGCAGTAAGAGTGGAGGCACCGGTCTACGTTGAAGAATCAGTCCTGGATAAAGCCGGCATCCTGCTGGATAAGGAGACGGGGAAGCCGCTTGCCAGCGAGAGCGGGGGGACGGTTATTGGGGGTGATAATAAGATTAGTGAAGAGGAAATGAAGAAGCTGTCGGCTTTCCGTGATTTCATCAATACTCTCGATTGGGAGGATTTCGATAAGCGCAAGTCATAGGTAAAGGTTACTGGTTTAGTCCAGAGCCCGGCTTATTAGTCTAAGGCAGGCGTAGAGAATTGGCAGTAGAAGCATTATTTAAAGTTTGATACCCGGAATGGCAAGTTGATGAAGAAGAACCCTGGGACTGTGACAAGCCCTGCCGGGTTTTTTAATGCCCGAATAAGGATAGGCTTGAACTAGTTGTCCGGGTCTGGTATGCTGCCAATGGTATGAGCAGGTGGGTTGCGGCTATGAGACTGGTGGGTGTGGGGTGGTATGTGGGCAGTTGCATTATGCTGGGTGTGTTCGGTGGGCGCTGGCTTGATAATAAACTTAATACCAAGCCTGTTATGGTAATAGCTGGGCTGCTTTTGGGGATTATTACTGCTTTTTACGGTGTGTACCGTATGATACTCCCCAATATCAATAAGAAACGAAACGAGGGAAAAAGATAGTGCCGAAACGGGGCTGCCTTGGTTTTTCCTTTCCTCTGTTAATTGTAGTCCTACTTGCTTTTCTGGCACTTTTTCTGCTCGGCTTTGCCACTGGTCCGCTGGGTAAGAGTATACTCGGTAACGTGGGATTACCTGACTGGCTTAGTGTATCTCAGCCGCATCCTGAGCTGCCGGCTGAGGTGGTTTTCCACTTATTCGGCTTTCCGATTACTAATAGTATTGTCGCTGCCTGGATTACGATTGTCATCTTAGTCGGCTTTTCTTTTGTGGTTACCCGCCGGCTGAGTATTGTCCCGGGAAGACGGCAGGCTTTGCTGGAATTTATTCTCGGGGCACTGCTTGATTTTTGCCAAAGGATTGCCGGCGAGAAAAATGGGCGCCGTTTCTTTCCGATAGTAGCCACTATCTTTCTCCTGGTTGCTTTTAACGCCTGGTTAAGTCTGCTGCCGGGATTTGGCTCGATACTTATTACTAACGGTGAGGGTGAGTCAGTCCATTTATTGCGAGCGGCCAATACGGATATTAATCTGCCTTTGGCGCTGGCGCTGATGTCTTTTATCTCTGTGGCTTATTTTGGTCTCAGGTCGTTGGGATTCAAATATCTGGGGAAATTCATTAATGTAGGCCAGTTTCTGGAAGGTCTGCGTCAGTTGGCCAGAGGGAAGCTGATGGCCGGCTTGAATGCTATGTTTATGGGGGTTATCAATATTTTCATCGGTCTCGTCGAAGCGTTGAGTGAATTTGTTCGTATTATCAGTTTTACACTTCGTCTTTTCGGCAACATGACGGCTGGTGAGATACTGCTGTTGATGGCCGTTTTCCTTATTCCCTTTCTCTTCGCTTTGCCCTTTTACGGGCTTGAATTGCTGGTCGGTTTCGTTCAAGCGCTTATCTTTAGTGGCCTGACACTGATATTTCTGACTGTGGCTGTTACTTCTCATGAGCATGAGGAGACGGCTCAGCATCAATAAGAAAATATTATTAGTAAGGAGGTAGATAATGACACCGGAAGTAATGAAAATGTTGGCGGTGGGAATGGCGGCGGGAATGGGAATGCTGGGGCCAGCGCTGGCTATCGGGCTGATTGGTTATTCGGCGCTGACCGGAATATCCCGCAATCCTGAGGCAAGCGGCCCGATAATGACCAATATGATATTGGTTACTGCCTTCGCTGAGGCTATCGGGATTTATGTCCTGATTATCGCCATCATCCTGGCCATGATTGTATAGTGAAGCTATTAAAAAGGGGGTTGTTATGGGACAAGACGGTATTCCTATGTCCGTAGCGATTCTTTTTTCCCTGGTAATTCTGGGAGTAATATCTATCGTTGCGGTAATAATTTCAACGGTACTTAGAACGCTGTAACCCGGTCTGAGAGGTGATAGAATGGAGGGTCTGGCTGGTCTTGGTATAAGTCTGCCAACTCTGATAGCGCAAGTTGTCAATTTTGTTATCTTCTTTGGGCTGCTGTATCTGTTTGCCTATAAGCCGATTTTGAAGATGCTCGATGAGCGTTCTAAGAGGGTTAAGGAAAGCATGGAGCAGACGGAACATATTAAGGAACAGGTAGCTCATGCTGAGGAAGAGACTAAAAAGCGGATTGAGGCTGCCAGTAAGGAAGGACATGAGATAGTCGCCCAAGCAGTACGTACCGGAGAAGAAGTCAGGCAGCGCGCTCAGCAAGAGGCTAAGGGAGAGGGTGAAGCCCTTATTGCAAGGGCGAGGGTGGAGATTCAGCACGAGAGAGATGACGCTATTGATGAGTTGCGTAAGGAGTTTGCCGACCTGACGATACTGGCGGCCGAGAAGGTTATCAGCCGTTCTCTGGATAAGGAAGCACACCGCCAGCTTATCGATAAAGTATTGTCAGAAAGTCCAACCCTGAAGAAGGGTTAAGGCTGTTGTGCCGGGCACTAGATTGAGAGGGGTTTTGAGCCTCTGAAAGTGTATTCTTTAGCCTCTTTTCTGAAGAAGAGGGTTAAGGTAATGGTGAGTTTAGCTGGCGGTCTTTAGGGAAATATTATGGCGAAAAGGAAAAGTGGAATACGCTATGCGCGGGCAGCGTTTGAGCTTGCCCTGGAGAGAGGGGAACTGGATAGGTGGCAATCTGACCTGAGTAAGATAGCTGTCTTAGGTGAAGATGCTGATTTGCTGGCGTTATTTGAGAATCCCAGGCTCCATTTTGATGATAAAGTCAGGATACTGACCGAGCGGTTTGCTGATATTAATCCCCTGGCCTTAAATTTGGTTCACTTGCTAGTCGCTAAAGGCAGGTTGAGTATCATCGGTCATATTGCCGATGACTTCCGGCAATTATTAGATGACTATCGCGGTATTGAGCAGGCTGAGGTTATTACCGCCGTTCCACTTGATGACGAGGACAAGCTGAGGTTGGGGGAACGTCTGGGGGTAATAGTCGGTAAGAAGGTAGTTATCAAGCCTGCAACCGATTCCGGTTTGATTGGTGGGGTTGTGGCTAGAATTGGTGGTAAGCTTATTGATGGTAGCACGCGCAGCCGCTTAGAAGTGCTCAAAAAAGAGCTGAGTGGGGTAGGAAGGTGAGCATGGCGGAGAGTCAAAGAGAGGCGCAACCTCTCTTACATAGTTCCTTTCCCTTTTCTTTAAAGGAGAGGGAAAATAATGGGGTGAGGTAGATAAGATGACGACAAGAGGGCAAGATATCGTTTCTGTTATTAAGCGGCAGATTGAGCAGTTCGGTCTGGCGGCGACCATGGTCGATGTCGGTACTGTAATTGAGGTAGGTGATGGTATTGCCAGGATTCACGGGCTAGCTGCGGCTAAGTATAATGAGCTGCTCCAGTTTCCTAATAATATTATCGGGATTGCCATGAACCTGGAGGAGGATAGTGTCGCGGCTGTTATCCTTGGTGACTATACTACCATTAAAGAAAGGGACGAGGTACGCTGTACCGGCCGGATTGCTGAGGTGCCGGTAGGCGATAGTCTTATCGGCCGGGTAGTCGACCCTCTGGGTCGTCCACTGGATGGCAAAGGGGATATAAGAACCAAGAAGACCCGACCTCTGGAGCGGATCGCTCCTAATGTGGCTGTGCGTCATTCGGTGAATACCCCGGTGCAAACCGGTATTAAAACAATAGATAGCCTGATTCCGATTGGCCGCGGGCAGCGAGAGCTTATTATCGGTGACCGCTCCACGGGGAAAACGGCCATTACTCTGGACACTATCATTAATCAGAAAGGCGGCGACCTAATCTGTATCTATGTAGCTATCGGTCAGAAGACTTCCAGGGTGGCACGGGTGGTAGCTATCCTGGAACAGTATGGAGCCATGGAGCATACTATTGTCGTGGCGGCTAATGCCTCTGATTCGGTGGCACTGCAGTATTTAGCCCCTTACGCCGGCTGTGCCATTGGTGAGGAATTTATGGAGCAGGGTAAGGATGCTCTGGTGGTCTATGATGACCTTTCCAAGCATGCCTGGGCTTACCGTCAACTTTCGCTGCTGCTGCGGCGTCCGCCGGGGCGGGAGGCATATCCCGGGGATGTCTTTTATTTGCACAGTCGTTTGCTGGAGAGAGCCGCCAAGTATGATGATGAGCATGGCGGCGGTTCGCTGACGGCGCTGCCTATTATTGAGACGCAGGCCGGTGATGTATCTGCTTATATCCCGACCAATGTTATCTCTATTACTGACGGTCAGATTTATCTGGAATCAGACCTGTTTAATGCGGGGCAAAGGCCAGCACTGAATGTTGGTTTATCAGTATCACGGGTGGGTAGTTCGGCTCAGACCAGGGCAATGAGGCAAGTGGCTGGTAGGCTCAGGTTGGAGCTGGCTCAATACCGCGAGTTAGCTGCCTTTGCTCAGTTTGGTACTTCGGAGTTGGACCCGGCAACCCGGTCTCAGCTTGAGCGCGGGCGGCGGATTACCGAGGTCTTAAAGCAAACCCAGTATACCCCGATGCCGTTAGATAAACAGGTGATGATTCTCTACGCGGCTATTAACGGTTACCTTGATGATGTTGCTGTTGACCAGATTAGTACTTTTGAGATTAATTTCCACCGGTTTATAGAGGCGAATAATCCTAAGATAGGCGAGACTATTATTAAAGAAAAAGACATCAGTGCGGCGACTGGAGAAGCATTGAAGGCAGCTATTACTCAGTTTAAGCAGACCATGGCGTTAAAGTAGCCTGAAATGAGGTTCTAAAATTTAAGGGGGTGAGGTTATCTGGCTAATATTCGTTTAATCCGCCGCCGCATCCGGGGTGTTCAGAGCATAGGCAAGATTACCCGGGCGATGGAGATGATTGCTACTTCGAAGATGAGGCGGACACAGGAACGTGGTCTGGCCGGGCGGCCGTACGCTGATAAGATTTATCAGGTAATCGCCGACTTAGCCGCTTTACCTGAGAGTAGTAGGGTAGCGCATCCCCTGTTGCAACGGAGGCCGGTAACCAGAGCAGCCATAGTACATATTACGCCTGACCGTGGTTTGTGTGGCGGACTGATTACGAGTATTAACCGCCGGGCGGCTAGTTTTATCCTGGAGCAAAGCGCGCCGGTTACTCTTATTTGTGTGGGTCGCAAGGGTCTGGATTTCATGAGACGGCACCGTCGGGATATCCGGGCTGAGTTTACCGGGCTTGGTGACCAGCCTGGTTTGCTCGATACCCTGCCCATATCCCGAATTATCATTGATGATTATACTAATGGTGTTGTTGATGCGGTCTATTTGTCCTATACCCGGTTTATCTCCACGATAGCGCAGAAACCGGTCATACAACCGATATTGCCGGTGGAACCAGCGTCCATACCCGGAGGACAGAATGTAGATTATATCTATGAGCCGGGGCCGGCGGCGGTGTTGAGCAGTCTGTTGCCACGCTTTGTTGAAATGCAGATTTATCATGCTATTCTGGAGTCTATCGCCAGTGAGCAGTCCGCCAGGATGGTAGCCATGCGTAATGCTACGGAAAACGCTGGTGAACTGGTTGATGACTTGACTCTGAGGTATAATAAAGCCCGTCAGGAGTCAATTACCAAAGAGCTTCTTGATATCACCGGTGGGGTTGCAGCGCTCACTGGCTAGAGGAGGTACTTGTGGCTAAAGGTAAAGTGGTTCAGGTAATAGGAACAGTAGTCGATGTCGAGTTTCCACCGGAGGCTCTACCGGCACTCTTCAACGCTATCGAGGTGATGAGTGATGGTGAAAAGATTATGCTCGAGGCCCAGGAGCATATTGGCAACAACTGGGTGCGCTGTCTGTCATTAGCACCAACCGAAGGACTGGCGCGGGGTACCGAGGCGGTAGATACCGGCGCACCGCTCAGTGTGCCAGTGGGCAGGCCCACGCTGGGTCGCCTGTTTAATGTTCTCGGTGTGCCTCTGGACAACCTCGGCGAAGTTAAAACTGAAGAGCACTGGCCAATTCATCGCGCTCCGCCGACACTCGAGGAACAGGAGACTTCTACTGAGATGCTGGAGACGGGACTCAAGGTTATCGACTTGATTAGCCCTTTTACCAAAGGTGGTAAAGTGGGTGCCTACGGAGGCGCTGGGGTAGGTAAGACGGTTATTATTCAGGAGCTTATCCGCAATATTGCTACGGAACACGGTGGTTTCTCGGTTTTTGCTGGCATCGGGGAAAGGTCACGTGAGGGCAATGACCTGTGGCATGAAATGAAGTCCTCCGGGGTGATTGATAAAACCGTCCTCGTTTTCGGTCAGATGAATGAACCGCCGGCGGTCCGCTTCAATGTGGGACTAACCGGACTGACGATGGCGGAATACTTTCGTGATATTGAACGGCAGGATGTTTTGCTGTTTATCGATAATATTTATCGCTATACCCTAGCGGGTATGGAAGTGTCCGCGCTATTGGGACGTATGCCTTCGGCGGTGGGCTATCAGCCTACCCTGGCTACCGAGGTCGGTGACCTGGAGGAGAGGATTACCTCCACCAAGAAGGGTTCGATAACCTCATTTCAGGCGGTTTATGTGCCGGCTGATGATTATACTGACCCTGGAGTCGCCACCACCTTCGGTCACCTTGATGCGGTTATTGCTCTAGAAAGGTCTATTGCTGAGCAGGGTCTGTACCCGGCGGTTGACCCGTTGACCTCAACCTCGCGGATACTTGACCCCAATATTGTCGGGGAAGAGCACCATCGGGTAGCCCGTGGCGTGCAACAGGTGTTACAGCGCTATAAAGATCTCCAGGATGTAATTGCCATTCTGGGTATCGAAGAACTTAGTGAAGAGGATAAGCTCACGGTGGGTCGAGCCCGTCGGATACAGAGGTTCCTCTCCCAGCCAATGTTTGTTACCGAGGTATTTACCGGCAGACCGGGCAGGTATGTGCCGGTAGCGGAGACGGTGCGCGGCTTTAAGGAGATTCTGGGAGGCAAACATGATGCCCTACCGGAGCAAGCCTTTTATATGGTTGGGCCGATAGAGGAAGCGGTGGAGGCAGCCAAGAAACTGGGGGCATAAGGTAATGTCCAGTATAAAGCTTGATATTGTTACTGCTGAGCGTGTCCTCTATTCAGAGGAGGTAGATGCTGTCATTGCTCCTGGTGTTGAAGGACAGCTGGGAATACTCCCTCACCATACCCCGCTGATGACGACATTACAGGCGGGCGAACTGCGGGTGAAGAAGGGGAGGGAGGAGTTCTCTCTGGTTGTTTCCGGCGGCTTTCTTGAAGTGCGTCCGGACCGGGTTATCGTTCTGGCTGACACGGCGGAGAGGGCTGAGGAAATTGATATTGCTCGGGCTGAGGAAGCCAAGCGTCGGGCTCAAGAACAGCTTAGCCGGCGTACTCCCGATGTCGATATGGCTCAGGCTGAAGCGGCACTGCGCCGTTCACTTGCCCGTCTTAGAGTGGGCGAGAAGAGGCGAAGGAGGCAGACCAGAGCCTAGGACTTTCCGAATTGTTGAAATGTCAGACTACTCGATG
>JACPSA010000078.1 GCA_016193545.1 Chloroflexota bacterium | reverse complement strand
CCATGAGCGTATCCTCTTCGAAAAGATTAAACAGCAGATATCACGCCAGGAGACAGGCATCCAGGGACTGCTTGAGCCGGCAACACTCGAGGTTAATCCCCAGCAGGATGCCGTTCTGAAACCGCGCTATGCTAGCTTGGCCGAGTTTGGTTTCTCTATCGAGCCTTTTGGCAACAGGACATATCTGGTGCGGGCAGTGCCCGCTCTGCTGCATGAAAAGGACTGGGCCGGGGCACTCCGGGAACTACTGGACTCACCGTCAGGGACTAACCCGAACGACTGGCGGGAAAATACGGCCATATCTATTGCCTGCCACAGTGCCGTCAGGGCCGGGCAGACTTTAACTGACGACGCCATGCGGGAGTTACTACGGCAACTGGAACAGGTGGCCCTGCCCAATACCTGTCCCCACGGTCGACCCACGATGATTCACCTGACCTCAGGGCAATTAGAAAAGGAGTTCGGCAGAATTTGAGACAACGCTAATTATTATCGAAATAAATAATAGCGTCGGCATTATTCAGCACATGGGCAACCGACTCACCCCGCAGTCTCGATAAAATCTTCCCTCAGTAGCTCAGCCAACCCCCTGGCATCATTCAGGGAGAACTGCCGGGTTTTGATTGCCAGGGGTTCATCGGTAGCGACGGCGATAATCCCTTCGATATTTTCCGGCAGCGTTCCGGTCTCCTTACGATGCACCGCTATCTTCGGGGTGTTATCCCGCTTGAAACCTTCCGCCAGGATAATATCGTAGTCATCGCCGAAAACCCGGGCGATTTCACCCAGGGTGGTATTCGGCCCAATCGACTTGATTAGCACCATTTTAGCCCGGGAACTGATGATGGTGGCATCGCTGCCCGCCTGCATATAGCGCCAGCTATCCTTACCCGGCTGGTCGAAGGTCATACCATGGGGAGTATGCTTGATGGTAGCCACCCGGTAGCCCATCGATTTTAGCTCTCGAATCAGCTTTTCGATAAGGGTCGTCTTCCCCGAACCGGAATTACCCACCACGGAAACGATAGCCGGCATCTTCTATTACGACTCCTTCCCCCATTTATTCTCCGGCGGATGCTGCCCGCTCTCCGAATATCTTACTGCCTAATCTTACCATACTGGCGCCTTCCTCTATCGCCACCCGATAAGAATCGGTCATACCCATTGACAGATACCTCATCTCCACATCAGGCAGTCCCATCTCTTTAAGCTTTTCAAATATTCTTCTCGTTTCGGCAAAATAGGGCCTCAAATCGGCCGCATTTGCCAGGGTCGGCCCCATCGTCATCAGTCCCGTTACCCTGATATTATGTAAGGTCGAAATCTCTCTGACCAACGGCTCGACATTCTCCGGGAATACGCCTGATTTTTGATTTTCCCGACCGCTGTTGACCTCAACCAATACCGGCATTACTTTACCAATCTGAGCACACCTTTTATCAATTTCGCTGGCCATCTCAACAGAATCAACCGTCTCAATCATATCGAAGAGCTCCACGGCTTTCTTCACCTTATTTCTCTGCAGGTGGCCGATGAAATGCCATTCGGCCCGATTTCCGATGACCCGGTACGCCCTCTCCGCTTCCTGCACATTAGCCCCGGCCTCAACCGCCGCCAGGATTTCAGCCGGCTGCCTGGTCTTGGCCGCGACCACCAGTTGAACCCCATCCGGTAGTTCGCTCAATATCCGGGCAACATTGCGTTTAATCGCTTCCATAATCAAAATAACCGGCTAACTTCAGTCAACAGCGTCCTCATAAAAAGGAACCATCCGTCTTAATTCACTAATTTTAGCAGTAAACAGTGATGATTTCCATGCCTTGATTTAAAATTGTTTATTACACTCTTTAATTTTGCAGGTAATCTTAGCCATCCCGCCGGAGATAAAAACTGGAAACCCCTTGACTATTGACCATAAATGTATGAAAATGAAGCCACTCACCAGAGGCAACCAGATGAAACCTCGGTATGAGGCGGTTAGATTGAGCCAAAGAGGGCTAGACAGTTAATGAACCGAACCAGAGGTTTTGTTAACCTGAATCGCTATAAATCAGGCCGGGCGATCAAACGGCTTAACCAGACTGGTTACGATAAGCCTAAGAAAACAAGGGAGGAAATTGGTCAGGGTAAATCACGACCAAGACATGTCCTCAGCTAAACCGCATGGTTTGCCTACCTCAGCAAACCTACCAAGAAATCGGCCATGACTTCGGGGCGTAGCGCAGCCTGGTAGCGCACCTGAATGGGGTTCAGGTGGTCGGAGGTTCAAATCCTCTCGCCCCGACCATTTTTTGAAGCTAAAAAAGCCCTTATGTTAATTAAGGCATAAGGGCTTTTCCTTGCTTTGCTAACGGTTTGCTAACGGGAATTTACCGCAGCGTCAGTCTTTGGTAGCAGAATATCATCAAACCTACTGGCGGCCGCTTCCTGTAAGCCAGGCAGCACGTGGGAATAGGTATCGAGTGTTGTAGATATGTTGGCATGACCTAACCGCTCCTGGACTATTTTAGGGTGTATCCCCTGCTTTAGCATCAATGAAGCGTGGGTATGCCGGGCGTCATGGAGTCTAACATTGACACCTGTTTTGATTGCTAACTTGCGCCATGCGTGGCTTATCGTATCCGGGCGGTAGGGTGTCCCGTCATAATGACAGAATACCAGGTCGTTATCGGATAGCTTGAGTTCAAGGGCTTTCCGTAGCTTCTCTTGAGCTTCCCTGTGCTCTTTAAGGACTGCCACTGTCGAGGGGGATAGTGCTATCACCCGGCGGGCTTTAACTGTTTTAGGTTGCCCGAACTCTACTTGACCTTTCTCAAGCTGTAATAATGACCTGCTTACCGATAGCTGAGCCATAAGTAGCTCGATGTCTGACCAGCGCAGGGCAAGAGCTTCGTTTCTGCGTAGTCCGG
>JACPSA010000026.1 GCA_016193545.1 Chloroflexota bacterium | reverse complement strand
CTTTATACCTCAAAACAGAATTTATTGCAATGATGTTATGTATAGCACCTAATAAAAGCAGGCTATTCCAAGACTAACCTCTAAAAAACATATTATAACACAATTCAGAAGACCTCATAGCTAGACTTAAATGGGGCTGAGTTGTATAGTATATGTTAAGTTAAGTATAATCATATCCAAATGTATTTTATACATAAATAGGCGGCAAGGGAGGTGGTTCGCATGATCAAGACTCTAGAAATCAAAAACTTCAAATCAATAAAGCAACTTAGATTGGATTGTAAAAGAATAAACATCCTGATTGGGGAACCCAATACTGGAAAGTCTAATATTCTGGAAACCTTAGCTCTGTTCTCTTTTGGCGCTTATTTTAATTACGCTAACTTCAGGCAATTTATCAGATTTGAGAGGATGAATAATCTTTTCTACGATGAAAATCTTGACGAACCAGTGCGGATACAAACCGATAATATTAACTTTTCACTCCAATTTAAACAAGGAAGGTTCACGGGAGAAATACAAAAGGATGGCAGGTCGCTTGGCACGCATTACCAAGGCGACTACAGAGATCTAAACGCTGGTCATAGCGGTGAAGCATCGAAAGACCTCCGTCCTTTCAAGTTTTATAAATTCATTGTCCAAGACATATTTCCACAACCGGAATCTGAATTCCTTTTGCCCCCTTCAGGCATAAACCTTATGTCACTCATATTAGCAAATAAGGAGCTAAGGTCAATTGCTAATGAAATATTTTCTAATTTCGGTTTACAGCTGAACCTCAGGCCGCAAGAAAACAAAATTGAAGTCTTAAAACGATTAGAGGGCATCACTATTTCCTATCCTTATTCTCTCGCTTCTGATACTCTCCAAAGAGTCGTCTTTCAACTTTTTGCCGTTCTTTCTAATAAAGATTCAATCCTTGTCTTTGAAGAGCCAGAATCACATGCGTTTCCGTATTACACAAAATACTTTGCTGAAACGATAGCATCGGATGAAAAGAATAACCAATACTTTATCTCAACGCATAATCCTTATTTACTGCTTCCACTCCTTGAGAAGGCCCCAAAGGAAAATGTAGCAGTTTTCATAACATATTTCAAAGACTATCAAACTAAAGTAAAGCCTCTAAGTACGGAGGAAATTCAGGAGATAGCCGAGATAGATGTCTTCTCCAACCTTGACAGATTTCTGGAGGAGAAATGATTTATATCGAATGTAAGCCAGATTATGCTCTAGTCAGGTCATTAACACAGACTTCAAAAAGAGACATACTACATGAGTTTAAGGTCTGCACGATAGCAACAACGGTAATTATCTGATAGTCTTATGTCCGAGGTTAGAGGAGTGGGTTCTCAAGTCGTCGAAAGAAGCTAATATGGATGTAAGAAAATATGATTTGCCCAACGATGGTCCCACTCTCCATAGATATATAAACATTAATCTTGGTAAATTCGAGGGTCTACTGGAAGATTTAAAAGGTTCTAGTCGAAGATTAAGGACTCTTAAGAGACTCCTGGAAAAAAACTGAAAGAAAACGCATTTATCTTGATAAGCTCGGTGTGTGCAGGGTGTAGCCTTTTTCAGTTTCGGGGAAGATATCTTTCAGTAATAATGTCCGCCCGGTCTGGATGGCGGTAAAGCCATACCTGGTGCGGATGCGGTCGATGGTTTTGTTGAGCTGCGCCAGCCTCGGTCCTGACGAGTCCAGCATCGTCAACTGCCCGCCCGCCTCGACCAGATTCGACACCCCGATACCAATCAGACGCACCGGCTGCCTTTCCACAGAGAGCGCCCTGTCCAGCAGCCTGGCTCCGGTATCGAATATCGCCTGGTCACTATCAAAAGCCCGGGGCAGGGTGTGACTGCGAGTAATCGTGGTAAAATCGGTGTATCTCACCTTGAGGACGATGCACCTTGCCTGCTTGCCCTGCTCCCTTAAATCAGCTCCAACCTTCTCGCTGAGATAACGCAGCGTCGCTTTCAAGAAGGAACGGTCTCTGGTGTCCTTATCAAAAGTGGTCTCCCGGCTGATTGACTTGGCTTCACCGGGAAGCTCTACCTTTCTATCGTCGATGCCGTTGGCCGAACGATGGAGAGCCTCACCCCAAACGCCAAAATAGCTTTTCAGAACATTCACCGGCATGCCGGCTAACTCACCGATTGTCTTGATGCCCAGGCCCCTTAATACCTGTTCCGCCTTCTTACCCACCCCCGGCAGTCTGGCCACCGGCAAGGGCGCCAGAAAGGAACGCTCCCCGCCATAAACGACCTCTATTAGTCCGTCCGGCTTGGACAACTCCGAGGCTACTTTAGCGACTACCTTACCGCTGGCAACACCTATCGAGGCGTTAAGCCCCAGTTCACCTTTAACGCGCTGCCTTATGGCTACCGCCATCTGGTGAATCGAGCCGTAGAGAGATTCAAAGCCGGTCACATCCAGGTAGGCTTCATCAAGGCCGACCGGCTCAAGGAATGGCGAAAAATCAGCCAGGATAGCCATAAATTTTTGCGAAGCCTCACGGTATTTAGGAAAGCTACCCTCGATAAAGATAGCCTGCGGACAGAGACGGCTGGCCGTTTTCAGAGGCATCGCCGAGTGCAACCCAAAGGCACGGGCTTCATAGGAGGCAGCGGCAACCACTCCCCTCCCACCGGGTCGGCCGCCTACCACCACCGGCTTACCCCGTAACTCAGGATTAAGCACCTGCTCCACCGAGACGAAAAAGGCATCGAGGTCGACATGTATAATGGTGCGCCCAGCCATAATTTTTACCTCTCCCCTTACCTTCCGCAATCAAGAACGGGCTCGCCAGTTCAGGCGATGGCATCCACTTCAGCCACTTCTTCAGCCGTCAGCTTCCAATCAGCACCGGAGGCGTTAGCCACGACCTGCTCTACTGTTTTTGCCCCGGCGATGATGGTGCTCACCCATGGTTTAGCCAACAGCCAGCTTACCGCCAGTTCACCCACAGTATGACCGTGCTCAGTAGCAAAGGCTTCCAGTTTCGTCAGTTTACTCCAGTTTGCCTTGGTAAAGACCTCCCCGTAAAGGGACATTGGCCGTGCCAGACGGGCGTCGGGTGGAGCTGCTTTGCCCTGACGATACTTGCCGGTAAGAAAGCCACCGGCCAGCGGCCCCCAGGGTATGACGCCGATATTATAAGCCTGACAGCAGGGAACCATCTCTGCCTCAATCGACCGGTCGAGGAGGTTATAACGTGGTTGCACACTCACGAAAGAATGTAAATTGTTGACCTTAGATGTCCACAGTGCTTCACAGAGCTGCCAGGCAGCAAAATTGGAACAGCCGATATAGCGCACCTTACCGGCCCGTACCAAATCATCCAGAGCCCGCAGTGTCTCCTCGATAGGAGTCGTCGGGTCGGGCAGATGTATCTGGTAAAGGTCGATATAATCGGTCTGGAGACGGTTCAAGCTGGCTTCAACCGCCTTCATTATATAATAGCGCGAGCCACCCCGGTCGTTGGGGCCATCCCCCATGGCACGGCCGAACTTGGTGGCGATGATAACTTGCGACCGCCGGTCCTTAACCGCTTTACCCAGCAGTTCCTCAGAGCGTCCCTGAGTATACATATCGGCGGTATCGATATAGTTGATACCCATATCGACAGCGCGGTTGATAATAGCCAGTGAAGTCGGCTCATCCGCTCTCTGGCCGAAAGTGTTCCCGCCCAGACCAATCTCAGAGACCTTAAGCCCCGAACACCCCAGACTGCGATATTCCATGCTAATCCCCCTTTATCCAACTATTTCATATTATATTTATATTATATAACTTGACCACATTTCTTATTTCTCTACCTTCACCCACAGCTTCTGCCTATTAGTGATAAATTCTATTGTACCATTCTCACTGGTATAGTAAATCTTTTCTTGACCCAGTTTCTCTTTAAGCCTGTCCACCACCTCTTGGCTGGGATGACCAAAGGAATTATCTTTACCCACAGAGATAACCGCCAGGCGAGGGCTGACCATCGCCAGAAATTCAGCCGTGGTCGATGTTGCCGAGCCGTGATGCGCTACCTCGAGCACCGTGCTGGCCAGGCTGACACGACGGGCAATAAGGTCAAATTCTGCCTCCCACATGATATCTGCGGTCAGCAGAAAGCTCACCTTGCCCATCCTTACGTGCAATACCACGCCATTATTGTCGATATCGGAGTCGGTACCGCTGAAAAGAGGGATCTGAGGATTGAGCACCTCTATTACTGCCTCTCCGAAGTTAATCTGCTGCCCGGCCCGCGCTGTTACGTATTTAATATCCTTCTCTTCAATAAGGCTGAGCCACTCAGTATACAGGGGAGACTCGTCGGTTAAATTAGCCGAGAGCACCTGCCCTACTTTGTACCTGTTAAGAACTTCTATCTGGCCGGTAATATGGTCGGCGTGGTGATGGGTCAATACCAGCAGGTCTATGGTCCTATCCCAGAATGGCATCTTCTTGCCCAGTGCCACAGTGAGTGCTTGAGGGCTCGGCCCGCCATCAACCAGAACCTGCTGGCTGCCTTTTTGAATCAGAACAGCGCTGCCCTGCCCGACATCAAGAAAACTGACGTGAAGGTTATCGTCGGGCATCGTAACCGCCACGACCACAACCAGAATTGCTACCACCAGTAAAGGAGGAATAACCCACTTTACCGGCACCCCCGGAACGAAAACAATTACTCTGGACATAAACTCAACCATCTTCTTACGGTTGCTGACCAGCCAGATTGATAGCGCCAGTATCGAATAGTAGAGCAAAATAACGGCGGGGCTGACCGAACCTCCCTCAATCGGAGAAACAGTGGCAAAAGCTTTGACCACCAACAGCAGATATGAAGCAAATAACCAGGCTATCCAGGCAATCACCTGGGCCACCGGCATCACCAGCAGCCCCAGACCTGCAGCCAGTGAGCCGCTGATAATGATGCCCGGCAGCACGGGCAGAGCCAAGAGATTAGCCAGAGGAGCAATCCATGATATAACACCAAAGTAATAAGCAATGAGCGGCCAGACAGCGCTGATTGCTGCCAGAGTTACGCTGAAGCTGTCGGCAACGAAGTTAGCCACCGATACGGCTACTCCCTCTTCACCCAGCGTGGCATTAACCGTTTTTCTGGATAAAGATTGCAGCCGCGGGAAGATGAATATCAAACCAGCCATCGCCATGAAGCTCATCTGGAAAGCAGCGTCCCACAGGACGTTAGGGTCGATAGCCACCATTACCGCTGCGGCCAGTGCCAGGGCGGTGACGGCATTACGCTGCCTACCCAGCAGGTCAGCCACCAGGAAGAGACTCACCATAATGACCGCTCTGAATACCGGGGGCTGCATACCGGTGAGTAAAGCGTAAAACCAGACCGCGCCCAGTGCCAACCAGATATAGATAAAACCTTTTTTACCAAAGAGCCAGATACCAAGACTGAGCATGATACCGGCTACGATGGTGAGGTTAACACCGGAGATAGCCAGCAGGTGAGCAGTACCGCTACGAATAAAATCAGAATTAACTGTCTCGGGAATATTACCCCGGATACCTAGAATAATACCCTGGGCTAAGGATGCCTGCGGCTCGGGTAAAACTTCAGCCAGAGTCTGGGACAGGCGGTTTCTTAACGAGTAGACCCATTGCAGCGACTCGGAACCCGCCTTTGCCTCCAGTATCTCAGGGTAAAGCATGGTGGAATAGACTCCCTGATGTGCCAGGTAGGCTTCATAATCGAAGCCGTCAAGGCTGGGAGGCGTCTCCAACTCACCCCGCACCCGGAGAACATCTCCATAGCTATAAGCCGGGTATACGGGCACAACTAGCAAGACAGTCCCGAAAACCTCCCGCCTTTCCTCAGAAACTGTTATATTCTCAGCCGACAGATAGAGATGAGCGGTCTTGCCGCCAGTTTCAGGGTACCTGTTTACCACTCCGCTGACTTCTACCAGTCCCCGGCCGTTATAAAACCGGAGATAATTCGCATCAGTACCAGGCAAACTCGATTTAAAGTAGAAAGCGCCGCCGAAGAAGATAACGAGACAGAGACTGATTAAGACTATTGGTTTACGGTGTTGCCGGACAAAAAACAACAGAGGGAGAGGGACAAGCCCGACACAAACAAGAGCCAGGGGCAGAGCCAACTTTGACCCCAGGAAGATGCCAGCTACCCAGGCGCAACTCAGGTAGATTAGTGCCACAAACGGTATAACCTCTTGTTTATATCGAAAAACTCAGTTATCGGCCGACCGGAGTTATCACTCAGCTACAGTAATCAGGTCTTTAATTCGCTCGTAGGTGGTAGTGCCTATGCCATCTACCTTAAGCAACTGGCGGATATTGAGGAACAGTCCATTCTGAAGGCGATAGTCGACGATGCGCTGCGCCAGGGTATCGCCAATTCCAGGCAGAGCCTTGAGTAACCACACATCAGCCCGGTTAATGTCGATTTTCTGTGGCTCTACTTTTCCCCCCATTTCAGGAATATAAAGTTTAAGACCACTCAGGTTAACACTGGTTTTATTGGCACCAGCCGCTTGAAGAAGAGTTTCCAGACTGTCATCATAACTAAAGGGATAGAAGCCGGGGTTAGACACCGCACCCTCAATGTAGATTGTTCCTGACATCTCTTGACCAGGAGGAATAGAAATCTCCAACGGCTGACCTGGGCGATACCTTAGCCCGACGACTACACCACCAACTACAATAATGGCTAGCAGAATAACAACCAGCAGCCAATACCAGTTGAACTTACTTGCTGTCATAGAAAACCTCCGGATGTTACTGCTCAATAGTCACCGCCGTATTCTGCTATCTACCAACAAACTACGGAAACGGGGAAGTTAAATCCGAAAGATACTGAAAATGAGGGTTTTGCTACGCGCCAATCAAAGTGGTCCGCAATGATTCTTCTAACTCAGGGCTAGTAACCGCTATCACCTGGTCCTCAGCTTCAAGAACGGTATCGGCCACAGGAACAACTGGCCGGTGTTCCTTTCGGATAATTAGAGCGAGAACAACCCCCTGTGGTAATGCAAGCTCCTCCACCTGTTTGCCGACCGTAGCCGAGTCAGGCGGGATTCTTACCTCTACAATCTCCAGCCCCTTATCTCTGATACTCATCAAGTGAATTAGAGGATGTGTGGGGACTTCGGCTTCGATGCTCTCAAGAATGATATTGGTACTGCTGATGGTAACATCGACACCCAGCTTCTTGAAGAGGACTTCATTCCTAGGATTTCTAATACGGGCTATGGTACGAGGCACATTAAACTTATACTTGGCTACCTGGCAGGCAACCAGGTTATCTTCGTCATCACCGGTTACGGCCACCAGCATATCGGCCCGGTCAGTACCGACTTCCGCCAGAGTAGCTGCCTCACAGCCATCGCCACGGAAGCAGATACTACCCAATTCATCGTTAACGGTTTCACAAATAGCCGCATCCTTTTCTACCATCAGCACCTCGTGGCCCTCACCAAGTAGAGCCCTGGTCAGATAGTAACCAACCCTGCCACCACCGACAACTATGATATACATTTTACTTTTACTCAGCCTTCCAGTTTTTCCTTTAGCATAGCAGCAAACACGACAGTAGGACTAATTGTTTCCAGCCCCAAAGTCCGGTAAAGTTCCTCACGCAGGGGGTCATAAATACGGCAGATTACCCTGGGCACATTGAAAATATGCTTGGCAATTTGAGCCGCCATAATATTACGATTATCTCCCTGGGTTAACGAAAGGAAGACATCAGCCCCTTCAAGTCCAGCCTTTTTCAGCACTTCCTCGTCGATACCATTACCTACCAGCGCCGTACCCTTGAAATCAGCGGACAAGCGCCGAAAACTATAAGAGTTGACGTCCAGAATGGTAACGGAATGTCCGTCAGTGTCCAGCAATCCGGCCAGGCGAGCACCGACGCGCCCACAACCCATAATCACTACTCTCATCCAGCAAACTCACCCCTTAGTGTATTGCTGATACAGTATAACACGACAAGGAGCATTTTTTAACACATAAGGCACAACACTGCCCAGGCTAAACTGCCCGAAGCGGCTCTTATGCTCAATACCCATTAAAATCAAGTCAGCTTCACGTTCCACAGCTTCATCCACAATAGTCGGGCCGGCCTCGCGGGCTTGAAGCACGTCGGTCTCTACCTCATATTCCTCCTCCTCAGCGATACTCTCGGTATGGTTCAGTATCTCTTCAGCCCTACGGCTTTCCGACTCAATCGCAGCATTCAGCGGCAGGCTACGCTTTAGCGTAATGACATAAACCGCCAAAATTTTGCCCTTATCTCTTTTAGCCAGCCGGCAGGCCAGTTTTATTGCCTCATCATCAGCTTCAGTACCAGCTACCGGTACCAGAATCTTGTGGAATTCCATTTACTTCCTGCCTCTGTTCATGATAAGCAAGGGGTATTATAATGCTCTTAACCGAAATCTACAATACCATGAATCAAAGCAAACTTTGACAGCGAGCTACTATAGGACTAAAATGCCTTGGCGGCACTAATAAATAGACCAGCCGGATAAACAAACAAAAAATATGGCTGATATTTGGCAACCTAAACCGGGTGACCGGGTTTTTCGTCCGCGGCGAATCAAGCACTTCCGCTTGAAACGGGTACTAGGAGTCCCCGGACTTTTCAGTATCGGCTATGGAGATGTCGGCTCATCAATCTATTATGCCCTTGGCGTGGTAGCGCTGGTTGCTTTCGGAGCCACGCCAATCGCCCTGGGAATAGCCGGGGTCGTTTATATCTTCAACGCTCTTACTTACGCCGAAGGCTCGGCCATGCTCACCTCAGGCGGCGGCTCAGCCAGCTACGCCCGCTTGGGGTTCAACAATCTAGTCGGGTTCATCTCCGGCTGGGCACTGATGCTGAGCTACATCGTTACAATGGCCATTTCCGCTTATACCATCCCACCCTACCTGGCATTCTTCTGGCCGGTGTTGAGAGAGCCGGCGGCCAGCACTATTTTCTCTATGGGCGTCATCGTCTTCTTGATGCTAATCAATGTCCTGGGTATAAAGGAATCATCAAGACTCAATATGCTTTTCATCACCATCGACATTCTGACTCAAGTGGTACTGGTAGTGCTTGGCATCCTGCTGATATTACGGCCAAACCCTGATGTCCTTGCTCAGAATATGTTCGGCATTGGCAACTGGCCCTCGACCCAAAACCTAATACTTGGAATCGCTCTGGCCGCGCTTTGTTTTACCGGCGTAGAATCGGTATCACAGCATGGTGAAGAAACACGTCAGCCAGAGAAACGAATGCCCCAAGCTTATATCTTGATGATAGTGGTCGTGCTTGTACTTTTCGCGGGTATTTCACTGGTGGCGCTTTCGGCAATGACCCCGCAGGTTCTGGCAGACCCCATCAACGGCTGGGCAAGAGACCCTGTAGCCGGCATTGCCGATGCCGTATCCCGCGCAATATCACCGGAGGAGATTGCCGCCAGTGTAAGCTCGGAAGAAGCAGTGGTTATTGTCATTACCTGGCTGCTTGATTGGTTCCGTGACATTCTGCCCGTTATGGTAGCACTACTGGCTTCCAGCATCCTGCTTATCGCCACTAACGCTGGTCTCCTGGGTATCTCACGTCTGGCGTATAACCTATCTACCCAGAACCAATTGCCTGCCACGCTGAGCCGTGTCCATCACCGCTTCAGGACACCTTATATTCCAATCATTCTCTTCTGCATCGTAACCATGGTCCTATTAATTCCTGGCTTCTTCAACCCTGACTTTTTTGTTGATTTAGGCTCCCTCTATGTTTTCGGTTCCCTGCTCACCTTCGCGCTGGCACACGCCGCCATCCTGGCACTTCGTATCAGACAGCCTGACCTGCCTCGCCCCTTCAAGCTCGGTTTTAATATCATCGTCAAGAAGCGAGAACTACCTTTGACAGCCATCCTCGGATTTCTCGCCACCACGGCTATATGGATAGTTATCATAACTATCGAGCCTAACAGCCGCTGGACAGGGTTGGCCTGGATGGGAATCGGCTTAATTCTTTATTACATCTACTACCTCTATCGCCGCAGCCGGCGTCTGCCGTTGACACACCCTGAGAGTGAGCCGACAAAACACGAATAATATCTCGGGAAATATGCTTGACAATACCCGGCTGCCGTGTTATAGTTCCTTCTGGTAGGCAAAAGTTTGTTTATGAAGAAAACGGACATATAGTAGAAGCACCTGGTGATTATTAGCCAAGCAGCGGCTTGGTGATGACTCACCAAGCCGCTTCCTTTTGCCTAAAGCACTTTAACAACTGAATAGAACGAGCAACAAACTAATATCAAATCTGAAGCAGGTCAAGCGGGTGAAAGCGCACGGTGGATGCCTTGGCATCAAGGGCCGATGAAGGGCGTAGCACGGCTACGATAAGCTCCGGTGAGCTGCCAAACAAGCTTAACCGAAGATACCCCAATGGGGCAACCCGTCCTTCCTTAAAGAAGGACACCCCCAGCTGAACACATAGGCTGGGTGGAGGTAAGCGGGGGAAGTGAAACATCTCAGTACCCCGAGGAAAATAAAAGATTCCCTGAGTAGTGGCGAACGAAAGGGGAAAAGCCTAAACTCAATAAGCTCAGTGGCGCTAGGGTCTACGCTTATTGAGGGTTGTAAGACAGGTGGGACCGAACTTAGCATAGGTCAAGAAGTTACCAACCGAATTCCTAGTCGAAGGTCTCTGGAAAGAGCCGCCACAGACGGTGACAGCCCGGTAGACGAAAGGAGTAGGCTTCTTACCTGTTCTTGAGTACCACGGGACACGAGGAATCTTGTGGGAAGCTACCCTGACCACAGGGTAAGGCTAAATACCCTTGATGACCGATAGTGAACTAGTACCGTGAGGGAAAGGTGAAAAGCACCCCGGGAGGGGAGTGAAATAGACCTGAAACCGTGTGCTGACAAGCAGTCAGAGTTCTTCTTCGGAAGAATGATGGCGTGCCTATTGAAGAATGAGCCAGCGAGTTAATCTGTGTTGCTGGTTAAGTCACTTGAGTGACGGAGCCGTAGCGAAAGCAAGTCTGAACAGGGCGACATAGTAGCACGGATTAGACCCGAAGCCGGGTGAGCTATCCATGGCCAGGGTGAAGCTTCGATAAAATCGAAGTGGAGGCCCGAACCGGTCAGTGTTTCAAAACTGTCGGATGAGCTGTGGATAGAGGTGAAATGCCAAACGAACCCGGGGATAGCTGGTTCTCCCCGAAATGTATTGAGGTACAGCCTCAGAGGTTTGCTAATGGAGGTAGGGCTCTGGATGGACTAGGGGGATAATATCTTACCAACTCCAACCAAACCACAAATGCCATTAGTTAAAATCTGGGAGTGAGACTGTGGGGGATAAGCTCCATAGTCGAGAGGGAAACAGCCCAGACCATCAGCTAAGGTCCCCAAGAGTAGACTAAGTGGGAAAGGAAGTAGGATTGCATAGACATCCAGGAGGTTGGCTCAGAAGCAGCCACCCTTTAAAGAGTGCGTAACAGCTCACTGGTTGAGTGGTGCTGCGCCGAAAATCCAACGGGGCTCAAGTCTACCACCGAAGCTATGGCTCTCCCCGATTTATCGGGGAGAGGG
>JACPSA010000066.1 GCA_016193545.1 Chloroflexota bacterium | reverse complement strand
TAGGCCGGGGCAATACTGTGCCTGTCCACCAGATACAGGGGGATAAAACCAGCGGCTGAGCCAATGACCAGCTGAGTGAGAACACCCAGGGTAGTAATGATAGCTATCGGCCGCAATACCTGAATAAGAGTGATTCTTCCAGAAATCGGTTGGGCTGGTGATGCACTGCTGGTTGCTGCCTTACTCACTGAGGCAGCATCACTGGCACGCTTTTGCTGCCTGAGCTTCCTCAAGACTAAGGGAACCGCTACCAGGGCCGGAATGCTCATGATAACAAAAACAAAACGCCACCCCAATATGGCCGCCAGCAGACCGCCGACAACCGGACCAAACATAAAGCCGGCACTACCTCCCACCAGATGAAAGCCCAGCACCTTGCCTCGCCTCCCTTCCTCAACATAACTGGACAGCAGTGATGTTGCCGAAGGGTGATAAGCACCGGCCATAATTCCCATCATCACCAGAATAATCAACAGAGAATAATAGTTTGTGCTTAAACTCACCAGCTGAGCCGCCAGGGCGACACCACCCAAACCGATAGCGACCACTATATGACGGTTAATACGGTCGCCGAGCCATCCCCCGGGAATTTGGGAAAGACCGGCTGTAATCTGATAAGCGCCAAGCAGCAATCCTGCCTGAAGATAGTTTAAGCCTAAATCCTCTCTGATTAAAGGCAACAAAGCCATGTGCAGCCCGATACACAGGTCATGGCTCAGATGGGTATAAGTAAAAAAAGCGGTGGTAGCCCCACCCCACTGATGATAAACCTTCTTTAATTTCTCCAATCCAGCCAAAGGTAGCTAGCGCCTCCGTATTTGTTATTCCTCTTATGGGCTTTCGAAATATGCGAATACTCCTGACCTGTCTCGCTTTTGAGTATTAGATCATTTTAGCACCTGTCATTATGTTACACAATCATTAGCGGTATGCTATAATCAGCGCCTGGAGATTGAATAGAGCAATACCAGGACTCTATCAGGACAATTTATGTTGTACCAGAAAACTAGGGTATTTTTCCATCAAATACAGGGTATTTTTACTACAGAATTATCTGGAATTTAGTTGAAAAATAAGATAAAATGCCAGGAGTTAAACAATTATGAATATCGCCATACTACCATTGCTATCGATTATCATCAGCTTCATTTTTGCCGTAACCGTTCTCGACCAATTCTTTGCTCGCCGAAGACCATACCAGCTTATCTACATGTTTGAACTACTGGGAATTATCATCATCTTCACCGGTTTTCTGCGAAATCGCGAGGTATTCGGATTCTATCGCTTTCCCTTTATTCACAGATTGGGCAGGATATCGAGTTGAAACTGACTCGTCGTTAATCGACAGAGGTGAATAGCTAGTTATGAGCCAACCTCCAAAGCAGGCCGGGTTAGAACTGAGAAGATTACTGCCTTTTCTAGCTTTTGGTCTTGTCCTGACAGGGTCAGTCCTAACCTTAAGTGCCACTAAGGTTGCTGGCTTGGATGAGAATAACTGTCTGTCCTGTCACGATAATCCGGAGCTGATTAAGACAACAGCGGATGGTAAGAGGATATCGTTACATGTTAGCGAAGAGGCTTTGAGCAAAGGAGCCCATCGCTATATTGATTGCACCACCTGCCATACTAGCGAACCGCATAAAACTGATACACCACTGACCAAGCTATCTTTAGCCCAGAAATGCGGCAGTTGCCACCAGTACCAATACAAATTACACCTGGAAAGCATTCATGGACAGCAACTTATCCAGGGCAACCCTGATGTGGCTACCTGTATCGACTGTCATAGCCCCGTAGGTAATCCGCATAGCGTAATCCGGGTACTGGAGTACAATGCTCCCACCTACAAGAAAAACATCGCCCAGACCTGTGGTCAGTGTCACGGCAATGAGAAACTGATGGCAAACTACGGCGTCGTGGAGAAAGTCTACGAATCCTACATGCGCAGCTTTCATGGCAAAGCCATGCAACTGGGCACATATGAGGTAACTCAACTGGATAAGGCGACCTGCACCAATTGTCACGGCGTTCATGATATCAAGAGTGCCAGTGACCCCACCTCTCCGGTAGCCGGTCTGAATAATCTGGCCAATACTTGTGAGCAGTGCCACCCTAACGCCGGCACAAACTTTGCTAGTGGTTTCCTGGGGCACAAAGAGGCCTCACCGGAAAATATCCCGGTGGCACATTACACTGAAATACTTTTCACCACCCTGCTGATATCCGTCGTTTCCTTCGGCGCCATAGTAGTGATTATGGCCATCATCAGGTTTTCAGCCAACAAATGGAGGGAATAAGATGGTAACAGGAATAGAAACTCTTTCCGCAGCAAAGGAGCTGGAAGAGAAAATCACACGCTTCGATATCCACCAGATAATTCAGCACGCCTTATTGATGGTAAGTTTCATCCTGCTGGTAGTTACCGGCCTACCTCTAAAATTCCACGATTTCGCAATCAGTCAATGGTGGACGGCCGCCTGGGGAGGGATTGAAGCCACCCGTTTTACTCACCGTTTCGCCGCCTGGGTCATGGTCTCTGTTTCTGTATATCATTTACTCTATCTCTGGTACACCATCAATATCCTCAAGAGACCGTTCCCGATAAAGATGGTCCCCGGTTTACAGGACTTCATTAAACTGGCCCAAGAGTTGGGCTACTTTATGGGATTGAGAAAAGAAATGCCGCGGTATGACCGCTTCAACTGGAAGGAGAAGTTCGATTACTGGGCTATCTTCTGGGGAATACCGGTCATGGCCGGTTCAGGCTTTATTATGATGTATCCCGTCCTGGTCACCAGGTTCCTGCCCGGCTGGGTTGTACCCACTGCTCTGATAGCCCACAGTGATGAAGCCATGCTGGCATTAATCTGGATTTTCATGGTACACATCTTCTTTAACCACTTTACTCCCGGCGTATTTCCATTTAATACCTCGATATTCACCGGAAAAGTAGCCGGGGAGCGATACCGCAGGGAACACCCTTTGGAATACGAAAGGCTGCTTGGCATTAGTGAACAGAAAGAGGAAACCGATGATGAAAGCAAGAGTGATGCTGAGAGAAACAATGAGACTGATTCGCCAGATTTTTGATGACTGGCTGACCAGAGCAGCCGGAATAGTCTTTGCGCTCATTGTGGGACTGGTTATCTTTAACATGCACTCTGACCTCCCCGAAACATATCCCTTTTTTGGCCTGCTCAACTTTCTCATGGTGCCTGTCCTGTTTATTGCCGGAGGAGTAATCTTTGTCATGGCCATTTTGAGACTGAGTAAGTGAGATAAAAAATGGAACATCGGCGGTTACATGAAAAAATGATTTTCCTCATGTCGGCCGGGGCAATAGGCATAATATTTCTGGTTATCGGTGTTTATCAGGCGGTGGAATTTATGGATTCTACCGCTTTCTGCGGCCGCCTCTGCCACCAGGTAATGTATCCTGAGTATACTACCTATCAGGCTTCCCCCCATTCCCGGGTAACCTGCGCCGAATGTCACGTTGGTCGTGGATCTGACTACATGGTCAGGTCAAAACTGAGTGGTATACCCCTTATCTTCACCACTCTTTTCGGTACCTATGACCGTCCCATTCCAACGCCGGTAGCAAACCTCCGTCCCGCCCGTGATACCTGCGAGCAGTGTCACCGCCCGGGGAGGTTTTCCGGAGACCTTGTCCGAGTCCATACCACCTACCAGATGGATGAGAAAAATACCAAGAAGGTTGATAGCAGGATTCTCCGCGTTGGTGGCGGTGAAGCCGGAACAACGCACGATATTCACTGGCTGATTGGCGGCAATGTCTGGTATCTACCCATGGATGAGAAACGCCAGGAAATCGGCTGGGTCGGTATCGAGAATAGCCAGGGTGAGCTTATTACCGAATACATCGACCCCGATAAAGCCTCCGAGCTTATCCACACCGACCCGAAACGTATCGAGAATGAGAAACGTCTCATGGACTGTCTGGACTGTCATACCCGGGTAACTCATATCTTCCAGTCCCCCGAAGAACTGATTGACATGGCGTTTATCCAGGGCAGGATAGATGATTCCCTCCCCTTTATTAAAAGAGAGGGTGTTAAAGCCTTGGACCCGCCTAACTCCAGTCTGGCTGAAGCTATCGTCAAGGTTGAAGCTATTAAAGCGTTCTATAGTATTTCCTATCCTGAGCTTTATGTCAGTGAGGGAAGAGCCATTGAGCAGGCAATAGAGGAACTGAAGGAGATTGCCCGGCTCACCACTTTCCCCGACATGAATGTAAGCTGGAAAACCTATATTGATAATGCCGGTCACCAGAAATCACCGGGATGCTTCAGGTGCCACAGCAAGCTGGTAGCTATAACCGGTCCACAAAAGGGTAGGGTTCTTGACGCTAGCTGTGACTCATGTCATTATAGAGTAGAAACCCAATAAACAGGTACTTTATTTTAACAGAAAGGGGTACAAGTACCTACACCATAGTAAAGTAAAGCTATGATAGTATAGAAGGGAGCCATAGTAAAGACTACCTAGAAAACAAATACCGCCTAAATACTAGATACGACTAAAGATAGCTATTAACAAGGTCACATGATGGAGGTGCTTATGACGGTGGCTAAGTAATGGACGGAGAAATAATTAGATAAAAGGAGGATGCAGATTGGATACATGGATTATCTTTCTTATCGTTATTGTCGTATTACTGTTATTACCTTTAAGCATTAAGATTGTAAAGCAATATGAACGCGGGGTAGTGCTGCGCTTCGGACGATTGGTCGCAATTAGGAATCCTGGCTTCAATGTTATTATCCCTCTGGTTGAACGCATGACCAAGGTCAGCCTTCGTATTGTAACTACTGTGCTGGAGCCTCAAGAGGTAATAACCAGGGATAATGTCACCGTCAAAGTAGATGCGGTAGTATACTATATGGTAATTGAGCCAGAGAAAGCGGTGATTAATGTTGAGGCCTACCGGGATGCAATCATTCAACTCGCCCTGACCACCCTCAGAAGCGTTCTCGGCCAATCAGAACTGGATGAATTATTGGCCCATCGTGACCAGATTAACCTGAGACTGCGCCAGATTATTGACGAACAAAGCGAAGAGCCCTGGGGTGTTAGAGCAACTCTGGTTGAAGTTAAGGATGTTTTGCTGCCTGAGGCAATGCAGCGAGCGATGGCCCGACAGGCTGAGTCAGAACGGGAAAAGAGAGCCAAGATTATCCATGCTGAGGGCGAATTTGCCGCCGCGCAAACTCTGGCGAATGCCGCCAAGATTATTAACGAACAACCATCAGCATTACAGCTCCGTTACCTGCAAACACTGGTTGAGATATCCGGTGAAAGAAATAGCACTGTAATCCCATTACCCATTGATATCATCAATGCCCTGTCCAATAAGTCAAAATAACCTTAACCCAGGACAGCACGAGATAACGTGGGACTGCAGCGGGGTGAACTCAACCCGTCGGCAGCAATTTCTATAAGGTGTGTAAGGTAGTAAATTGTGAGCTTTGGGTGGAAGGATAAACCTATAATCAGCAGCAAGTTGTTGAGCAATATATCGGTGGGCTTAAGGAATGGCATTCCAGCTCCGGTTAGCTGGTCTCCCCGGATTTGGCTGCTAGTTGCGATAGCGATAGCTGCGGTAGTGGCTGGTCTGTTAACCATATCACTAACGTCAGCAGTTAAGGCAGCATCTGAGCCGGAGACTCCACTGGAGTGCTTGAAATGTCACACCAGAGTATTGACGGGGCACGATAAACTCGGCACGGGCAGTCAAGCCTGCTGGGTCTGTCACGATAATACTGATATGGGCAAGCTGCGCTTGCTTGACAAAACTCAGCTCGCCAGGTCAAATTCTCCCCCAATCTGCGGACAATGTCATACCACCAAGTATGACGCCTGGAGTGAAGGAAAACACGGCGTTGTCACACACCAGGAAGGAATATCCACTATTACCGGAGCTACCGGGCTAAGGTGTACTGCCTGCCATGACCCGCATCAACCCCAGATGCCACTTCTCACCACTCCAGTACTACCTTCACCTCTTAAAGGAGGGACACTGGACTGCTTAAATTGTCACGTCAGAGTTTTGAAGGGCCACGATAAACTCGGAGAAGGCAGTCAAGCCTGTTTGGCCTGCCATGATAATCAGCGAATGGGGGTATTACACCTGGCTGGTGGAGAAACACGGTTCTTTCTATCCGACTACCCACAGCTTTGCTCCCAGTGTCATCAAGCACGCTATCAAGCCTGGGCTGCAGGAACTCATGGAGTTCCAAGCTGGACGGAAGAAGAATACGGGCCCGGCTACAACGAGAAAGTAAGATGTATTGGTTGCCACAATCCACATCAACCTCAGATAGTGCTGACTAATATCACCAAGCCCCATCCATCACCCACACCTCCGCCACCCCCGCCGCCGACGGAACTATTAGTAATGGTAGGTATCTCTTTCATAGTCGTCATCGGCACTGGCATCATAATAGTAAGGCAGCGTGGAGGCCCATGAGACGAATAGGACGTAAAGAGTTCATCAAATACGGTGGTGGATTAATCGGCCTGGGGCTCTTGGGCAAATTCGCCCGCCCTTCTCTCGCTTTTACCGGTGTCAAAGAGACCAAATGGCAGGCTGGAAAGGAGGCTTCAAAGCGAGTTGATGGGGCAGGAACAGTAGCCGACGAACACAACAAATTTGCCATGGTAATAGATGTCGGCGCCTGTATCGGCTGCCGGACCTGCCAGTGGGCCTGTAAAAAAGAAAACAACATCCCGGACACCGTTTCCCCACCCTGGATAGAGGTGTTCGAGGTGAAATCTGATGTAAGCGTGACCGGTCATCCATCACCGCAAGACCTCAAAAAAGGAGCAACTACATCTTATACTGAAGCTCCCCTAAAGGGAAGATGGTACCTACCGGTGCAATGCAATCACTGCGATAATCCGCCCTGCGTCAAAGCCTGCCCTGTAGGAGCGACCTACAAAACCAAAGATGGTATTGTGGTCATGGACTATGATAGGTGCATTGGCTGCCGACTCTGCGTGGTAGCCTGTCCTTACAATGCCCGCCGCTTCAACTGGTGGCAGGCGGAAATACCAGCCGATGAGACAAATCCGCTGGTGCCGGTCCGCCCACTCGGTGTCGTTGAGAAGTGCACTTTCTGTATTCACCGGACCAGACGGGGACAACTACCTCGCTGTGTAGAAGTATGCCCGGTGCGTGCCAGGCACTTTGGCAACATCAGAAACCCGGAAAGTGAGGTCTACAAACTGCTGGAAGCCAATCTGGGCTTCCGTCTCCTGGAGGAAATCAGCACCGAACCCTCAATATGGTACATTACGCGAGGTAAAAAATGGCTGCAATGATGAGAAGACCGGAGCCGGATAGAACTAATGTCGCTCTGTTGCGCCCGCTACTGCATACCGGCCAGGGTTTCTACTTCTTCGCTGTGGCGTTACTAATTCCCGCAGCCTGGTTCGTCTACGCCTGGTATCTCCAGTTAATCCGAGGGCTAGGTCTGACCTCAATGAGAACACCGGTAGGCGCACCCTGGGGCGCCTACATCGCCAATTTTGTCTTCTTTGTCGGTCTAGCTCACGGAGGAATAGCCATCGCCGCCGCCATACGCTTGTTGAATTTAACCAAGTACACCCCCGTAGCCAGGATAGGTGAGGTTCTCACCATTATCAGCCTGATGATGGCCGGAGTGAGTATCACGATTGATATGGGACGACCGGACCGGATATTCAATATTATTATTTACTGGCCGCAGAGGGTAGGCACATCTTCACTGAGCTGGGATGTAACCGTAATCATTATCTATTTCACACTATCCACACTTTATCTCTGGCTCACCATGCGTAAAGACCTGGTGCTGTGTGCCAAGAGATTCCCGAAGCTCTCCTGGTTTTATAAAATCCTCTTAATCGGCTACAAACCTGATGAGGAACATAAGATTGAGAGGATGGCATGGTGGCTTTCCATTGCCATCGTTTTTCTAATTGTCATGCTCAGTGGCGGTGTCGTGCCCTGGATTTTTGGACTGTTGCCTTCGCAACCGGGATGGTTCAGCGCTCTGGCCGGTCCATACTTTCTGACAGCCGCCATCGGTTCTGCCATTGCCGCCGTTATCGTTGTTTCCGGTGTACTGAGGAAGCTGTTTAACTGGCAGGAATACATCAAACCGGAGATTTTTAAGGGGCTGGGGACTTTTCTGGGTATAATCACACTATTTTACATCTACCTGATACTTGCCGAGCAACTGACCATGAGGTATGCCGCCCCTCTCTCTGAATTCTTAATATCGGAGAAGCTGTTTCAGGGAGAGTTTGCGCCTATCTTCTGGCCGATGCTCCTCCTGGGATTTTTCACACCGGCCATAATACTGGTATCTCAAGCTATTCACCCTCAATGGTTCGGGGTAACCCGCACTATCCTGGCATCGGGCGCTATTGTCGTCGCTTTCTGGGTAAAACGGTTTCTCATTGTGGTTCCATCCCTCTTACGACCGTTACTGCCCTTTCCGGAAGGCAGTTACAGTCCTAGCTGGGTTGAATGGTCAATAGTTGCTGGCATTATTGCCTCAGCGATATTGCTTTATACACTCTTCCTGAAAGTGTTCCCCATAGTGGAGCTAGGTGAAGAATGATAGATTTGTTATTACGATTGACAGACTTCGTCATACCGGCTAACGCTATCGCCGCCGAGGTGTCTGACAGACAGACAATGTCAGGTAACATCGGCTTTATCGTCCTGGCGATTATCGTAGGACCGGTCATTATACTAACCATTGCTTCTATGCTCGGTCACCCGAGAACATTCCGAATCCCGGGCCTATTTATAGGCTCGATGATATTATTAATCAGCGCTATTATATCGAGCTTCGCCGCCGCTGGCATGCTATTGAAGCTTATTATTCCTCAGTAAACACAACTAGAATAAAAGCAGAATATTAAAAACTAAAGTGGAGACCATCAAAAGAAAATTCATCTTTAAGTACGGAAGGGAGGAGCCTGTTTGCAACGCCAAAACAAAAAATTAACACGCCGCCAGTTTGTTACCGGCTCAGTAGGAGCGATGGGGTTACTGGCTATCCTGTCATCACCGTTTATCGCGGTATTAAACCGCGCCAGGGCGGCCACCGGAACTGCCCCAATAACCGAAGGCAAGAAACCGACCCGTGCCTGGTGCATGGTCATTGACCTCAAGAAGTGTGAGGGGTGCGTTACTATCGGCGTACCACCCCAGTGCACTCAGGCATGTATTGCTGGACATTTTGTACCCCAGGGACAACAGTGGATTCAGGTTTACGAGGTAGAATCCCCTGGTGGCGGTACTTTTTTTATGCCCACCCCCTGCTACCAGTGTGACAATGCCCCCTGTGTTAATGTCTGCCCGGTAGCGGCTACCTACCATAATAAGGAAGGTATTGTCCTCATTGACCACCGCCGCTGTATCGGTTGCCGTCTGTGCATGGCGGCGTGCCCTTACCAGCGGCGCTTCTTCAACTGGGGCACCCCGAAACTTCCCCCCGAAGCTGCCTTCGCCGAATATTCTCCCTTTTATCCCGTCCCGGCAGTGAAGGGGACTGTCATCAAGTGCATGTTCTGCGCCCACATGCTCGAAGCTGGCAAGCTACCCCTCTGTGTTACCGGCTGTCCGATGAAGGCTCTATACATGGGTGACCTGAACGAGGATATCGCCTCCAACGGAGCAGAGGTTGTCAAACTATCTAAGTTTCTGGATGAGAATGATGCCTTCCGCTATAAAGAAGGCCTGGGCACTCAGCCCCGGGTATGGTATCTCCCTGGTCATGGTCAGGCTTTTGGCAGAAAACCGGATGACCACCGTGAATTTAAAACGCCGACCTGGACCTGGGGAGACAGCGGCTTCAACCACCACCCCGGTATATGGCCATGGGGGGAGGACTTCTAAATGAGAACAGGAATAGAAAACTACCGGCAGCGTCTGGAACAGACCGCACTCAATCCATTAGCTCAAACCACCCCGGGGTATTATACCTTCGTCCTGTTTCTGGCGGCGGTGGTTGCCTGGGGTCTCTATGCCTATGTTATTCAGCTCCGGTACGGACTTATCGCCACCGGGATGCGTGACGTGGTCATATGGGGGTTATACCTGGTTAACTTCGTCTTCTTTATCGGTATCAGCCATGCCGGGACTCTTATCTCCGCCATCCTGCGGGTTACCCAGGCGGGCTGGCGCACCCCGGTGACGCGTATGGCAGAGCTTATCACCGTAGTGGCAATCTCAATCGGAGCTTTGATGCCCCTTATCGACATGGGACGTCCTGAGCGCGTTGCCAATCTGTTGTTGTTTGGACGCTTCCAGTCACCCCTGCTGTGGGATATCATCTCTATCACTTCTTACCTGACCGGCAGTCTTATTTACCTCTACCTGCCCATGATTCCCGACCTGGCACTAATGCGGGATAGACTGGGAGACAGGGCCTCAGCCATTAAGAGAACAATCTACACCGTCATGGCAGTGGGCTGGCGGAACACGCCAGAGCAACGGCACCGGCTGGAGAAAGCAATCGGCATTATGGCCGTCACCATCATACCAATTGCCATATCCGTTCATACCGTAGTCTCTTATGTCTTTTCCATGACACTGCGTCCGGGCTGGGACAGCACCGTCTTTGGTATCTACTTCGTTATCGGGGCTATCTTCTCCGGTATCGCCTCAATCCTTATCGTTATGGCTATCTTCCGACGGCTCTTCCACCTGGAAGAGTACATCACTGAAAAACACTTCCGCTATCTGAGCTACCTGCTGTTATCCACGCTTTTCCTCTATCTATACCTTACTCTTGGTGAGTATATCACCATAGGTTACAAGCTAGAGGAAGAAGAGAAGCACCTTCTCGAACTGCTGATGCTGGGAAAAAGCGCCCCGACGTTCTGGTTCTTCGTCGTTGGCGGCACAGTGGTACCCGCCATTCTCCTGCTCATCCGCCGCGGCCCAACCATCCCCAGAATTGTAACCGCAGCGGTATTAATCAATGTAGGGATGTGGATTAAACGTTTCGTTATTCTAGTCCCCAGTCTCCAAGTACCCTTGATGCCATTCGAGTTCGGCGCCTACGCACCCACCTGGGTCGAGTGGTCGATTACCGCCGGTGCCTTTGCCGCATTTATGCTGATTTTTGCTCTCTTTGCTAAATTCTTACCGGTTCTTTCTATCTGGGAAGTGGCGGAACAAGCGGAAACAGAAACAGCATCATCACGAGTGACTGAGGAGCTAAGAGCGTCATGAGGAATCTCAAATTAATCGCCATCGTTTTAGCCGTAGCCTTCCTCCTCTGGGTCATACCCGCCGGCGTCCTGGCCCAGGGAGAAGTCCCGCCGCCTTACGCCGGATTGAAAAACCCTTTCCCATGGGGTGACAGCGCAACCCAGCAAACAGGCAAGGGGATATACCAGCAGTCCTGCCTGGGTTGCCACGGTGTCAAGGGTAATAACATCGCCAAATTTGACTTCAGCACGGCCGCTTTTTCCAACAACCTTGAGGAGAAGCCCGACTTTTATTTCTGGATATTGAGTGAAGGCAGGTTGGACAAAGGTATGCCTCCCTACAAATCTTCCCTCTCCGAAGAAAAACGGTGGCAGGTGCTGACTTATCTCTGGTCTCTGGGAACCGGCGCTCCGGTTACTACTACCCCACCACCTACCCAACCCCCACCAGCCGGGGCCGGTGGGACTCTACTATTGACTATGCCCCAACAGGCACAAGCCGGACAACCAATGACCATAACGGCTACCCTTAGTGATAGTAATCGCCAGCCTATCCCGAATGCCACGGTAACTTTCTTCTTCAAAGTGGACTTCTTCGCCAGTGGTCTGATGGAAATCGGGGAAGCAGTGACTGACGATAAAGGAGTGGCCATTTTTGAGCATACTCCCCGGCAAGCCGGTAACATTCAGGTAGTTGCCCGATACCAGCCTATCGAAACCAGCACCACACTTACTCTAACCGAAGCTGATAAACCATTTTTCCAGGCTGAGGCCGGCCTCCGTCTTCCGGCTCCTGGAGAGGAGATTTTCATCGGCCCCCAGTCAGCTATTGATATCGGCATAGGGGAAAGAGCACCCACCAGCGCTCTGCGGTTGCCCGGAGGCATACTCTCCTGGCTACTCTTCATCGTGGCCGCCGTGATGCTTATCTGGTTTACCTACTTCCGCGTGATATATCAGGTGTTTCGCATCCCGGTAGTCAGTGAAATAAGAGACATAGATACCAGACTGGTCCCCTTAGCTGGGCTAACCATCGTGGTAATCCTAGGCACTATGCTGGTTTTAATGCTCATTACTGGCCCTTATAGTCACTTCCACTTGATTCGTTAACAATTAGGTATTAAAATAGCCTAATTAGAGGCATTTAATAACTAAACATGAGACATTTATCCCGGGCCAGCCTACTGGTAATAGCCCTGCTTCTGTTCATTTTTGTTGGACTCAGAGTAATCCCTGTTCCAGCTGCTCTGGTCAATTTTGGTTTCCATCAGAGAAACTCCGAGGAAAATAGACAGTTGTGGGCAAGCCTGCCCATGCAGTTTGCCAGTTCCTCCGTTTGCGTCAACTGTCACCAGAACCAATATGATATGTGGCAAAAAGGAAACCACCGGACAGTTAACTGTGAGAATTGCCATGGCCCGGCAAGGGAACATCTGGCAACAGGCGTACCCCCTGTAGTTTCACACACTACCCGAGAACTATGCGGAACATGCCACGCCCGGCTCATTTCGCGCCCCAGCAACTTTACCCAGGTGAATATAGCTGAAATGGGTGGCCAAGGCGAATGTGTCACCTGCCATGACCCGCATGAACCGCGGGCAGGGATGCCACCCCAGGTCCCCCATAATTTAGAAGGACGTACTGACTGTAAGCTGTGCCACGGTCCGCATGAGCCGTGGCTGACACCACCCCCAGAACTTCCCCACACCTTGGAAGGACGTACTGATTGCCTATCATGCCATGGACCCCCAGAAATCAGGGGGGCAACACTACCCCATCCCCCCCATAGCCTGGAAGGACGGACTGACTGTCTCCTCTGCCACAACGTTGGCGGAATCAGGCCGCTACCAGAAGACCACACCGGGCGCAAGAGTACCACCTGTTTGAACTGTCATCGTTCTGAATAAACTATGAGAAAGAAAATTTCCCGTCGGGACTTCGTTAGAATCGGCACCCAAAGTGTTGTGGGTGGAATTGTTCTTTATACTATTCCTGCCCTGTTCGCCGATTTTACTACTGCCACAGCTAATTCCAGTAGCTACGACTGGGAAAAACACTACTGGGGATTTGTTTGTGACAATGAAAAGTGCATCGGCTGTGGGCGCTGTGTGGTCGCCTGCAAACTGGAAAATAAGGTCCCCTGGGAACCGGAATACAACCGGACATGGGTAGAGAGGTACGTTATTACTGAAGAAGGGGAGACTTTTGTCGATTCTCCCAACGCGGGCAGGGATGGCTTTAAAACCGAGCAACCGCACCCTAACGTTCTGAAAAGCTTTTTTGTACCTAAGCTTTGCAATCAGTGTGATAACCCGCCCTGTGTAACTGTCTGTCCGGTTGGTGCTACTTATATGACTGAGGACGGGGTTATCCTCATCGACCAGGAACACTGTATCGGCTGCGGGTATTGCCTGCAGGCATGCCCCTACGGTGCCAGGTTCTTCCTCCCTGACAAAAGAGTGGTGGATAAATGCAACTGGTGTTACCACCGGATTAGCAAGGGAATACTGCCAGCCTGTGTCGAAGCCTGCCCGGTGAAAGCCAGGGTCTTTGGTGACCTGTGGGACCCTGAGAGTCCCGTAGCCAAAACGCTGGCGGCTAAACGTGTCTATGTTTTGAAACCAGATTTGGGGACTGAGCCCAAGGTCTATTACATCGGATTTGAAAAGGGGGTGCATTAAACCGTGGCCGGCTTCGTATTTCCCAACGAAGGTGTGGTAGAGTGGGACCTGCTCATCGTCATCTACCCCTATATTACCGGACTGGTGGCTGGTGCCTTCATTGTATCATCGCTCTACCATGTCTTTGGTTTGACCAGCCTCAGACCGGTGGCACGGTTCTCCCTACTGACCGCACTGTCTTTCCTTATCGTCACGCCGATGCCGTTAGTTATCCACCTGGGGCGACCGGAGAGGGGACTGGAAATGTTCTTAACACCGAATCTCAACTCGGCCATGTCTGCCTTTGGTTACATCTGGTTCTTTTATTTGCTCATCGTCCTCGGGGAGGTCTGGCTCGTTTTCAGGCCGGATATAGTCAGGTACGCCATGGCTACTGAAGGCACCAGAAAAACAATTTATTCCATCCTGGCACTGGGGGTCGATGACATATCAGAAGAATCCCTGGCTATCGATAAAAAGCTAATCAAAATACTGGCTTTTATCGGTGTTCCGGCAGCCATTCTGCTTCACGGCTATGTTGGCTTTATCTTCGGGGCAGTCAAAGCTAATCCCTGGTGGTCCACACCGCTAATGCCAATCATCTTTCTGATGTCAGCCACCGTCTCTGGCATCGCCCTACTATTAGTATTGTATGTTATCACCACAAAAATCAGGCACGCTTCGCTCGACCACGATTGCCTGCGCTCCCTATCTCTGTGGTTAGCCGGCTTCCTGGCCATAAATGTCGTCCTGGAAGGGCTGGAAGTCTTCAGCATGCTCTATGAATCTGAGGAGAGCTGGGAGATTATCTCCCAGTTGATAACCCAAAAAATAGGCCTCAGCTACTTCGGTATCCAGTTTATCTCCGGCGCCTTGCTCCCCCTTTTAGTACTGGGAGGCGTTGAAATCATCAAGCCGGAGGCACAGCAGAAAACTTATGCAACATTTCTGGCTGCCACACTGGTACTTATCGGGGTTTTTGCCATGCGCTGGAACGTAGTAATTGGCGGACAATTGATGTCCAAAAGCTTGAGAGGTTTCATCAGCTATACCCCACCCCTTTTCGGCCTGAACGGCCTTCTTACCGCCTCGGTACTTTTAACACTACCTTTCCTGATTCTGACCCTGATAACCTATTTACTGCCCCCTTGGCAGCCTGACATCAAACAGGAAACAGTACCCAGAAGACGATTACGATAAAAACAACTCTACAACCGACTGCCGGCAAACCCTACACTTTTGGTACTGGCGATTCCACTCACCACATTTCATCACCGATATAAACCCATAAAAAGACTATCCTCTATCCCAAACAGGGTATTTTCTCAACATAAATAGATGGTTTTTTGAGGTATTGACAACGCAATAACGTTTATGCTAGTATTATTTTGGAATAAATACAGGGCATAAATATGATGGAGAAAATACATAAAAGAAAGTATCTAAATACACAAATATATTGACAAGGCGATATCATTTGTGTCATATCATCAATTCGGGTAAGCGGCATCCAGAAAGAGTAACTTAAAAAGGTAGATACGATAATGCTCAAGCAAGAAACAACCGGGAAAAAGAGAGCTCTTAAGGGAGATTAAAATTTAAAAGTCTCCCTTTTTTTGTAGCGACATCTGCTCAAATGAGAAACAGGAGGTAATAAATAGCATGAAAAAGTCTTGGTGGGTAGTTGTCGCCGCGCTAATCGCAGTGATACCGTTACTTCTTATTAGCTGCCAGGGTCCGACGGCACCGGCTGGACCCGCCGGAGCACCAGGCACCAGCAGTGGCACTGCTGCCGGGGCACTAACCAACAGCTTAAACCAGAAACCATTGGCCGGGGTAACCGTAACTACCGACCCGGCAATCAAAGATATAACGATTACCTCAGGAGCTGACGGCGGATATTCCGCCGAGCTACCGATTGGTACTTACAAGCTCACTTTCAAAAAGGATGGTTTTACCTCGGTTACCGAGACGGTGACGCTGGTCGCCGGCCAGACAGTTACCAAAAATGTGGTTCTTAAGCCAGTAAAGCCGGTAGCTGTCAACGCCGGTAAAGACCTGACAGGCTCACCAGATGCCACTGTCACGCTGAAGGCTACTGCTCAACCAATGGATGACTCCAATATAACCGGCTACCAGTGGTCGCAAATAGAAGGTGTTACCGCCAGTATAGATAATCCCGACTCAGCGACCATCACCGTAAAGCTCGGTAACGCTAAGGCCTACAAAACAGCGCTGCTAACGGCACTCAAGCAGCTAAACCGTTTTACGGTACAGGCAATTAACCCGCATGCTCTGGAAGCTACCGAAACAGCAACCTTCAAAGTTACCGTAACCACCTCCAGCGGTACTTACAGCGATACGGTAAATGTAGTTGCCAGCCTGCCTTATGTAGTCAACGGTGGTCTGGCTAATGTACCAGCCGGGTCACCGGTGCTGTTACATGGCAAAAATCAGGCTTACTATAACTGGGCTTTAAACCTTCCCTCCGACTCCAAAGCAGTTCTGGACAACACTAAAGACCAGAACCCTTCATTTACTCCTGATGTGGTCGGGAAGTATAGCCTCACCGAAAAAGTCAGTGGCGTTACGCTTGATGTCTATGCCGGCACCTGGGCTGGAGGCATCAGTGGCATTGACGCCAAGGGAAGGCCAATAGCCGCGGGTTGTACCGTTTGTCACAATGGCAAGACGGCGCCCGACAAGTTTACCGCCTGGAGCGCATCGGGACATGCTGAAATCTTTACCCAGAACATTGATAACCCCGATGGGCACTGGGGGATAAGCTGTGCCACCTGCCATACCGTTGGCTACGACCCGTCAGTGAAAAATAACGGCTTTGATGAAGCCGTGGCTGCCGAAGGCTGGAAGGTTCCGCCACATGGTGAAGTGGGCTACTATGCCGGGATGTTGAAGCAATTCCCCAAGACTGCCGCTCTGGCTAATATCCAGTGTGAAAGCTGCCATGGTCCTAACAATAGTCCACTCCATCTCAACAAGACGATTGATTCCGCCCGCATCACCCTCTCTTCTGATGGCTGCGCCACCTGCCATGGTGAACCGCCACGCCACGGCCGTTTTCAGATGTGGGAGGAAAGCCGGCATGCCGGGACGTCAACAACCCCGTCGAGGGCTACCGCTAGTGCCAGCTGTGCCCGCTGTCATGCCGCTCAGGGCTTCCTGGCCTGGATAAAGCAGGACAACATGACCCTACAACTCCAGGGCGCCAAGGGCAATGCTACTGTTGACGAACTGGCTGCTCTCGGTTTGACAGCAGACAAGGCTGAACCCATAACCTGTGTCGTCTGTCATGACCCGCACGCCCAGGGTACCACCTCCAGTGAACCGACCACGGCTACGGTTCGAATTATTGACGATACTAAGCTACTACCGTCTGGTTTCCAGGCTAAAGAAGTAGGTAAAGGCGCTCTCTGCATAACCTGCCACAACACCAGAAACGCCCTCCATAATATCGATGCACCACCGACCAGCTACTCGGCACCGCATACCGCCGCCCAGGCTGATGTGTTGATGGGTGAAAACGCTTACTTCGTGACGGTGCCACAGCGTTCGCCGCACTCCTATGTCAAGGATACCTGCGTTACCTGCCACATGGAAGCAACACCCCCGCCACCAGAATATAATCAAAGCGGCACCAACCACACCTTCAAAGCCAGCACAGCTATCTGCGCTACCTGTCACACTTCCACCTTCAATGCCAAGGCACTGGAGATAGGCACCGAGGACAAAATGCATAAGCTGGCCGAAAAAATGGGCGCCTACCTGCTCAGCAAGATACCGGCAAAGATAACGGTTAAAGATTATACGCCCCATGACTATGCCGGCAAGTCCTATGACGTGTTGAGCGACGCCATTGAGATAAGCAAGGACAACATTGTCGCCGTTGAGCCGACAGAACCTCACGGACAGCAGGGTTTTATCATCAAGTTCAAGACCCCGGTAACCTTTACCTACAAACCGACCGGTGAGTCATCTCACACCGTATCCCTAGCAGAAGCCGAGGTCCGGTTGGGTGATATTACCAAAGACGGCACAGCCGCTCTAATTCCGACCACTGATGCTCTGGTAAAGGTCGGCTGGAACTACTTCCTGCTCCATGGTGATGGTAGCGAAGGCATTCATAACCCGGCCTTTGTCAACGCTGTAATAGACGCCTCAATTGCTGCCCTGCGATAAAGGGAGAGGAAAGAGATTAAATTCGGGAAGGGAGGCTTAGCTAAATAGAGCCTCCTTTCCCTAGCCAGATAAAAGATAAGTATGTTATATTTAGGAGGAGGTGAAAACCAATGAAGAAGAAAGCTTGGTACATAGTCGGAATGTTGATACTCGGGTTGGTCTTACTGGCCGTCTCCTGCGGAGGTGGTGCAGCGCCAACCACGCCAGCAGCACCAACGGCGCCAGCGGCCCCCACTACGCCGACAGCACCGGCAGCACCAACCGCACCAACCGCACCGACCGCGCCAACAACACCAGCGGCACCAACCGCCGGACCACCAACCATACCACACGCCCTTGAAGGACGTGCTGACTGCTTGATGTGTCATCAGGCGGGCGGTTTGAAGCCATTTCCTGCCGACCATGCTGGACGCACCAATGACCTGTGCCAGGCCTGCCATAAGCCAGCCTGACGGTAATAGATCTCAGAACACGCCAGTTTAATTAAGAGAAAGCTATTACCAATAAACCGGGTGATGGCAATTTGAGAGATATAGCCTAGCACTACAAAGGGGGGAAGTTAAGCACTATTGCTTCCCCCCTTTTAGCGTCCGCTAAGATATGTTATAATAAAACAGAGTAAACCTGAATTGATTTCCTTCTTTATTTTTTTCCCGAAAAGTACATCATGGAAGTGAGTGATGCTTAAAAAGAAAAGATTTCTGATTGGAGGAGCTATCATATTTCTGGCTATTGGCTACCTGGGCTATATGGGTTTCCAGAGTTCAGCGACCTATTACTATACCGTCAGTGAGTTAATGGAACAGGAAAACCAGTCCTATGACGAAAATCTACGAGTGAAGGGACAGGTTGTCCCCGGCTCTATTGAGCGGGGAGCTCTAGGCAAAACACTAAAATTCACTATTGTTGAGGGTGAAGCCAGCCTGCCGGTAACCTATGAAGGAATCGTCCCGGATACTTTTAAAGCCGGTGTGGATGTCGTTGTTGAGGGTCACTTCAATTCAACCGGTATTTTTCACGCTAACACGGTAATGCCAAAATGCCCCTCCAAATATGAACCTGAATAGATAGTTTCTTTAGAAAGGAATTCATGGCAGATATCGGTTATATTGCTCTATTCCTGGCACTGGTAACCTCAGTTTATTCGGCTATTGCCTTTATATTCGGGACAAGAAGAAACCATCCGGGATTGTCTGAAAGTGCTAAGAACAGCCTGCTGGCCACCTTTGGCCTGGTGTCCATAGCGACAATAATTCTGGTTTATGCTCTGGTTACCCACAACTTTCAGATTGAATATGTTGCTTCTTACACCAGCCGAGACCTCCCCCTGTCCTATCTCCTCAGCGCTTTATGGGCCGGCAATGACGGCTCTCTACTGTTCTGGGCATGGCTCCTCTCTCTTTGTGCTACCATAGTAATCCTCCAGAAGCGAGATGTTGGTAAGGAGCTAGTACCTTACGCTGCCTCAATTACCATGATTACCCAGGCTTTCTTCCTTCTCTTATTGGTTTCGGTATCCAATCCGTTCCAGACACTTTCCTTCACTCCAGCTGACGGGCGGGGACTTAACCCATTGCTGGAAAATCCAGGGATGATACTGCACCCACCACTGCTGCTGGCCGGTTACGTTGGCTTTACCATCCCGTTTGCTTTTGCTATCGCTTCTTTGTTGACCAGAAGGTTCGGCGACGAATGGATAATTGCCATAAGAAGATGGACGCTTCTACCCTGGCTTCTTCTTGGACTCGGCAACCTTGTCGGCGCTTGGTGGGCATATGTCGAACTGGGCTGGGGCGGCTACTGGGCGTGGGACCCGGTAGAGAGCGCCGGACTGATGCCATGGCTGACCGCTACTGCCTTCCTGCACTCCATCATGATGCAAAGAAGACGGGGAATGCTCAAGGTCTGGAATATGGTACTGATGATACTGACCTTCGCCCTGTCAATATTCGGTACTTTCCTGACCCGCAGCGGCGTCCTTTCCTCGGTTCACACCTTTTCTGATTCTATCTTAGGTCCTTTCTTTCTGACTTTTATCGGTATCACCCTCTTTGGCTCGTTAATCCTGCTCTACCAGCGCAGTGAAGAATTACAGGGTGAGTCGGAGATGGAATCTCTCGTTTCCAGAGAGAGCACCTTCCTGCTCAACAATCTGCTCTTAGTTGGAGCCGCCTTTGCTATCTTCGTCGGCACGATTTTTCCCCTCATTTCCGAAGCAGTCCGCCACGTTAAAATCACCGTTGGAGCTCCCTTTTTTAATCAGGTGAATGTCCCTATTTTTCTGGCCATCGTTCTCCTCGCCGGCATTTGCACCCTCATCGGCTGGCGACAAGCATCAGTCAAGAACCTGGTCCGAAACTTCCTCTGGCCTCTAGTAGTAGCGATAGTTCTAGCCATAGTCCTTTTCATCACGGGAATAAGGGAATGGTCTGCCGTTATCACCTTCCCTGTGTGCGCCTTTGTCCTTTCCACCATATTCTACGAATGGTTCCGTGGCACCCGGGCCCGCCACCGCATGAGAGATGAGAATTACCTGAAGGCTTTCTGGAATTTGATTGGTGCTAACCGACCTCGCTATGGCGGCTATATCGTCCATATCTCCATTGTTCTCATCGCCATCGGCATCGCTGGCTCATCCCTTTATGAAGTATCAACCGAAGCCACCATCAAGCCCGGTGAATCGATGACCATCAAGAATTATACCCTCACTTACGAAAGCAAGGATAGCTTTGACACCGAGAGTAAGAGGGTGGATACCGCCTCTCTGCTTGTCTATAACGGGGGAAAACTCCTCGGCAGGTTAATCCCGGCAAAGTACTTTCACCGCAGTTATGAACAAGCGGTGACGGAAGTAGCTATCCGCACCACTCTCCGTGAAGATTTATATGTCATCCTGGTCGGCTGGGATGAAAATGACAACACTGCCTTCAAAGTCCTGGTCAACCCGATGGTTGACTGGATATGGATTGGAGGGTTAGTATTTACTATAGGAGGACTGATTGCCTTCTGGCCTGAGCGACGTGGGCTGAAAGCCCCGACTCCAGCCAGAACGAAAGCGGACAAGGAGGAATAGGTATGGGATTCAAAAGTAAGCTCGGAATTTGGCTGCTGGTGGTAATGCTTTCTTTCTACCCAAGCAGAGTCACCGCCGCCACAGTGAACGATATTGCCAAACAGCTTGTCTGCCAGTGCGGCTGCACCATGCTGGTAAGTGACTGTGACTGCGAGACCAAGGTAGAGATGACTGCTCTGATACAGCAACAGGTGGACC
>JACPSA010000065.1 GCA_016193545.1 Chloroflexota bacterium | reverse complement strand
GGAATTCGAGATATTCGGAGTCAGGGAATGATAGAAAAATTTTCGGTTTACGTCCCCCGATTAACCACCAAGAAAGAAAAATTTGCTCCGGGGCACCGGGCCTGTATCGGCTGCGGTGAAGCGCTGGCGGTAAGATTAGCCTGTAAAGCTTTAGGCAACAATATGATAGTCGTTAATGCCACCGGCTGCATGGAAATCGTTGCCTCGCAGCTGCCTTACACGACATGGCGTACCCCCTGGATTCATACCCTGTTTGAGAATACGGCTGCCGTTGCTTCCGGCATCGAGTCAGGGCTTAAAGCCATGAAGAGAAAAGGCACAGGTCCGACTCAGGATATCGTCGTTGTCGCCATTGCTGGTGACGGCGGCACCAGTGATATCGGACTCCAGGCGCTATCCGGAGCGCTGGAAAGGGGACATAATTTCCTCTACCTCTGTTTTGATAATGAGGCTTACATGAATACCGGTATTCAGCGGTCTTCAGCCACTCCTTTTGGCGCCTCGACTACCACTTCTCCTGCCGGCAAGATGAGCACAGGGCAATTTACCTGGAAAAAGAATATGCCGGCTATTGTCGCTGCTCATAATATACCTTATTTAGCCACCGCCTCTCCCAGCTATCCCTTTGATTTGATGGAAAAGGTGGCTAAAGGAGCGGCAACGCCCGGCCCGGCTTATATTCACATCTATTCAGTTTGTCCCGTCGGCTGGAGGTGTGCTTCTGACCTGGCGGTCAAATTGGGACGTCTGGTGGTGGAGACGGGAATCTTTCCGTTATATGAAGTGGAGAACGGGAAGTACAAAATGAGTATCGAGCCGCCGCAGCTAAAACCGGTCAAGGACTACCTAAAACTGCAGGGGAGATTCCGGCACCTGAGTGATGATACGATAAACATGATTCAGGAGAGGGTAAGAAGGGAATATTACAATCTGGTGGAGAAGGCAAAAAATGGGCGATGAGAACAAGGAGCTAGAAGAAACGGTAGGTCAGATATTAGAAAAATACCGGCACGACAAGGGGATGTTGGTCTCCGTTTTGCAGGATATTCAAGCGAAATACCGTTATCTGCCCAAGGAAGCTTTAAAGCAGGTCTGTCAGGGTCTGCTGGTTCCCCTCAGTCAGGTCTATAGCGTTGCCACCTTCTTCAAGGCTTTTAGCCTGCTGCCCAGGGGACGTCACCTGATTAATGTTTGCCTGGGTACTGCCTGCCATGTCAGGGGAACCGACAAAGTCCTGGAGAAGATTGAGCGGGAACTGGGGATTAACGCCGGTAGCACCACTAAAGACCTTAAATTCACCCTGGAGACGGTCAACTGTGTTGGTGCTTGTGCCTTAGGTCCTATCGTAAAAGTTGATGAAGAATATCACGGAGAGATGAGCACTGATAAAGTCGTTTCCGTTCTGAAAAGCTATACTTAAAGGATTGGAGGCCGTGGCCAGTGGTAAAGGTAAGTTCGTTTGCTGAACTGGAGACCCTGAGAAAATCAATAGTCGCCCGGAGAGACCCGCAAAAAGCGATGATAACGGTATGCGGCGGGACCGGCTGTCATGCCCATGGCTGTGAGAAGGTGGCGGCTGCTTTTAGGCAGGAGATTGAGCAACAGAACTTAGCCGGCAAAGTGGATTTAAGGATTACCGGTTGCCATGGCTTCTGCGAAAGGGGGACTCTGGTAGTCGTCAAACCGCAGGACATTTTCTACCAGCGGGTAAAGGAAAAGGATGTTTCCACTATACTTTCGGAGACCGTCGCTAAGGGGAATGTCATTGAACGACTGCTCTTTACCGACCTGGCGACTAAAGAGAAAATAACCCGTGAACTCGAAATACCATTTTACAAGAAACAAAACCGGCTCATCCTGGGCAACAATGGCTCGATTGACCCGACTGTCATCGACGATTACCTGGCGGTCGGCGGCTATGCAGCCCTGGCTAGGTCACTGCAGAGGATGTCTCCGGAACAGATAATCGACGAGGTCAAGAAGTCCGGCCTGCGGGGGCGTGGCGGCGGCGGCTTCCCCACCGGTATCAAGTGGGAAAGTACCCGGCGTGCCCACGGTGATACCAAGTACGTTATCTGTAATGCTGATGAGGGTGACCCCGGCGCCTATATGGATAGAAGCTTAATGGAAGGGAACCCCCACAGTGTCCTGGAAGGGATGATAATTGGCGCTTACGCCATCGGCAGTGACCAGGGCTACATTTATATCCGCAATGAGTATCCCCTGGCTGTGAAGAATGCCCAGATAGCCATCGAGCAGGCTGAAGACTACGGACTGCTGGGTAAAAATATCCTGGGTTCCGGGTTTGATTTCAGCGTGAGGATAAACCGCGGCGGTGGTGCTTTTATCTGCGGTGAGTCCACGGCGCTAATGGCTTCGCTGGAGGGTCATGTCGGTGAACCCAGAGCTAAATATGTCCATACTGCCGAGAAGGGTCTCTGGAATCAGCCGACCAATCTGAATAACGTGGAGACCTGGGCCAATGTCCCGCTGATAATCAATAAAGGCGCTGACTGGTACTCTAAAATAGGCACCAGGAACAGCAAGGGCACCAAGATTTTCTCCTTGGTGGGCAAAATTAACAATACCGGCCTGGTAGAAGTGCCGATGGGGATAACTTTGCGAGAGATTGTATATGACATCGGCGGGGGTATTCCCGGAGGCAAAAAATTCAAAGCCGTTCAGACCGGCGGTCCTTCCGGCGGCGTTATTCCAGAAAGTCTCATCGACCTGCCGGTGGATTTTGACGAGTTGACCAAAGTCGGCTCGATGATGGGCTCCGGTGCCATGATTGTCATGGACGAGAACACCTGCATGGTAGATATCGCCAAGTATTATGTCTCTTTCCTGGAAGGCGAGTCCTGTGGCAAGTGCCTGCCCTGTCGCGAGGGCTTAAAGCGGCTGCGGGAGATACTGGCTGATATCAGTGAGGGTCGTGGCGAGGATGATGACATTGACCTGCTGGAAAATCTGTCGGTAGCGCTGGTCGATGGCTCCTTGTGCGCCCTGGGGGCAACGGCGCCTAACCCGGTATTGACCACACTGCATTACTTCCGGGAGGAGTATGACGCCCATATCAAGGATAAACGCTGTCCCGCCGGCGTCTGTAAGGAGCTGATTACCTACTGTATTAATAACGAGAAGTGCCCCGGCTGCGGCCTCTGCGTCAAGGCTTGCCCGGTGCAAGCCATAACCCTGACCGGGAAAAAGAAACCGGCCATCTTAGACCAGGAAAAGTGCATCAAGTGTGGAGCCTGCTATGATGTCTGCAAGCTCTGCGCCGTCGATATAAAGTAGTCGGAGCAAAGATGAAAAAGAATAAGATGGTGACATTAACTATCGATAGCCGAAAGCTTCAGGCAGAAGAGGGCTTGATGATACTGGATGTCGCCCGGGATAACAACATCTACATACCGTCGTTATGCACCAATGAAGCCGTTGAGCCTTATGGTGCCTGCCGGCTCTGCTTGGTGGAAATTACCACCGCCCGCGGCCGGGAAAGGCTGGTAACCTCCTGCCTGTACCCGGTAGAGGAAGGACTGACGGTAAAGACCAATTCAGAGAGGATTGCCAGTGTCCGCAAGGTGCTAATACAGTTGCTGATGGCAAGGTGTCCCGATTCAGAGGTAATACAGGACCTGGCCAAACGACTCGGCGTTGAGACAACGCCTTTCCCTCTGGAGGATAAGAACAAGAACAAGAAGTGTATCCTCTGCGCCCTGTGCGCTCGGGTATGCCAGGAGGTCGTCGGCGTCTCGGCAATCAGTCTGGTCAACCGCGGTGTCAACCGGCAGCTAGCCACGCCCTTTTTTGAGCCTTCCGAAGCCTGCATCGGCTGTGGCTCCTGTGTCTATGTCTGCCCGACCCACGCCATCGCCATGGAAGATACCGGCGATAAGAGAGAGGTCAGGTGGCCCCACAGCCAGATGGAATTCAAGCTCAGGAAATGCAAAGTCTGCGGCAGCTACTGGATTCCGGAAAGGCAGATTGAGCATATCGCCCAGGTATCCGGCACTTCCCCGGACGACTACGATGTCTGCTTTAGCTGCCGGGAGTAGGGCCGACAACCGCTTAGCAGTTCTGTTTAGTCATGGACGAAATCCAGTCTTTTAATGTCATTATTATGAAAATACCTTCCGCTTGCTCATATGTCATTCCAGCGCAGGCTGGAATCCAGGTGAGAAGGGGACGAAGTCTGGATTCTGGCTGGAGTTTATCCCGTACTTGATACAGGGCCAGAATGACATGGGGGAGGATTTGTAAATGGGACGAAGCAATCTCAAAGATTACACTGTCATTGCGAAGAGTCCTTCGGCGGAAGGACGTGGCAATCTGGGAGGCAGGGGGACGCCACACCCCACCAAGCTGTATGAAAATTCCTCTCCCTTGATGGGAGAGGATTAAGGTGAGGGTGAAAACCATGCTTTGATTACCCCTCACTCTAACTCTCTCCCTCAAGGGGCGAGAGGACTCTATTTCCATAGCAATGACAGAAATGCCGGGTTG